>DASWXG010000408.1:0-1651 GCA_036405615.1 Prosthecobacter sp.
GTTCTTGCCGTCCTTGGGACTGACACCACGGGCGACGTACCCTTCCACGCCATGAACGGTCATGCAGAGCTTCACGCCTTGGAAAACCTGGTCAATGCTCGCTTTCAGATCAGGCTCATGGGTCACGTCATAGCGGTCTGAAAGCACACTCAGCATGGCACCTCCCAGAATCATGCAGTCCTCCATGCCGGTGCTGTAACCGCAGGGATTGGGAAACTGTTTGGCCACTTCCTCAGCCGTCGGCAGGTGGGCCAGTTCCTGGCCAGCTTCGTAGCTGCTCAGGTAGTCATAGAAAAGCTGTGTCTTCGGGCTGAAAAAGCGTCCCCAGGTGATGTCCCAGGCTTGCTGGATGGCCTTCTCCGCCCCGGCTTTTCCTTCAGCCGCCGTCGCGACGCCCGCGAGGAGCAGAAGGACAGTCAGCAGAGGAAACAGAGTCCGGGAACAAAAAGCATGGGGCAGGAACATGGCAAAAAGAAAGGGGCAGAGACATACGCTGTCTCCGCCCCTTTATAACAAATTGCGGAAAGGATTTTCCAAACACCGCCCCGCCGCCACCTAACCAATGATGTCGCGCATCACATGTCCGTGGACATCGGTCAGGCGTACATTTCGGCCGCTGAAGAGATAGGTCAGCTGTTCGTGATCCACGCCCATCAGATAAAGCACCGTGGCCCAGAGATCATAAACCGTCTGCGGTTTGTCCACGGCTTTGTAGCCAAACTCATCCGTCTCGCCCAGAATGGAACCGCCCTTGATACCGCCGCCCGCCATCCAGATGCTGAATCCGTAGGGATTGTGGTCCCGGCCGTCGCTGCCCTGGGCAAAAGGCGTGCGGCCAAACTCCCCTGCCCAGATCACCAGGGTGCTGTCGAGCAACCCCCTGGATTTCAGGTCCTTGATCAGAGCCGCGATCGGCTGGTCCACCTGATGCGCCATCTTGCCGTGGCCGCTTTTCAGAGCGCCGTGCTGGTCCCAGGGATTCGCCGCCTGCCCGCCGCCGATGTTTTGGGCCAGACAGCTCAGTTCCACAAAACGAACCCCGCGCTCCACCAGCCGACGGGCCAGCAGGCACTGGCGTGCATAGGCCGTGCGGGAGGTCTCCGGCCCATCCAGACCGTAGAGCTTTTTGGTCGCTTCGGACTCGCCCCGGATGTCGCACAGTTCTGGCACTGCCGCCTGCATGCGCCACGCCATTTCATAGTTCTGGATGGCCGCCTCCACCTGGCTGTTGGCACCCACTTCGCCCAAAAACCGCTGGTCCATCGCCCCGATGAAATCCAGCCGCTGCCGCTGCAGCAAAGAGGCCTCGCGCGGCTGGATGTTCCGCACCGGTTCGCTGCCATCGGCCTTGATGATGGAGGCCTGGTGCTGGGCGGGCAGAAACCCGTTGCCGAACACGCCCACGCCTCCATGGGGGGCGGTGGCGCTGCCGCTTTGCAGGACCACATAACCGGGGATGTCCTCAGACTCGTTGCCAAGTCCGTAACTGGCCCATGCCCCTGCACTCGGGTAGCCCACAAAGGGGAAGCCGCTATGCATGAAAAAGTTGCCCTGGGCATGCTCGCTGAACTTGGCCGTCATGCTGCGCACCACCGCCAGTTCGTCTGCCACACTGGCCATGTGAGGAAAGAGGTCGCTCACGGGCAGCCCG
>DASWXG010000409.1:0-3533 GCA_036405615.1 Prosthecobacter sp.
CAAAGAGGCTCGGCGAGCCATAGGCAAAGAGATTGGCAGGTTTGCCCAATGCGGACTCGTTGAGTCCGGCATCACGAATACCGGCAGTGCCTCCGTGCTCATGAATCGATTGCTCATGAAGGCCAAGAACCGTGGTTTTAAGAATCCATTCAGGCTCGTTCATTTGGCAAGCTCGCTGAGGGTGTGGCGGTAGCGCTGCATGATGCATTGGGCCGCATTCATTTGATGCTGCAACGCTGTCTGAATGCTGCGGATAGTGATTTGGCCATCGTGGCAGGTGACAACGATGGAGTCTCCAGACTTCGCCTGAAGGTGCGTGAACAGTTCGTTGGGCAGGGCAATGGTGTTTGCCGTGCTTGAGCTTTCCAAGGTGAGAGTCATAGACATAAACAAAACCGCCGCTTGAGTCAGCAACATCAAGCGGCGGCGAGAGGATTGATGTCTGATTTTGGTTAGAACTTCAGTTCTTCCTTGAAGATCATGCGGGCGGCCTGGGCCACGTCTTTGTCGCCACGGCCGGAGAGGTTCACGATAACCACCTGGTCCTTGCCCATCTTGGGGGCCACCTTGCGGGCTTCGGCAATGGCGTGGCTGCTCTCCAGGGCGGGGATGATGCCCTCGATGCGGCTGAGTTCTTGGAAAGCCTCCAGGGCCTCAGCGTCGGTGGCGTAGTTGTATTCCACGCGGCCTTCATCGTGCAACCAGGCGTGCTCCGGCCCGATGGCGGCATAGTCGAGACCGGCGCTGACGCTGTGGGTCAGCTCGATCTGGCCGTCTTCGTTGGCCAACAACCAGGTCTTGGTCCCCTGCAGCACGCCGAGACGGCCGCCTTGGAAACGGGCCGCATGACGCTCAGGAATGATGCCGTCGCCACCGGCTTCGACCCCGATCATGCGGACATTGGCATCCCCCAGGAAGGGGTGGAACAGGCCGATGGAATTGCTGCCACCGCCGACGCAGGCGATCAGAAGATCCGGCAGGCGCTGCTCGCGCTGGAGGATCTGCTCGCGGGCTTCCAGGCCGATCACGCGGTGGAAGTCGCGCACCATCATGGGGAAAGGGTGGGAACCAAGGGCACTGCCGAGGATGTAGTGGGTGCTTCGCACATTCGTCACCCAGTCGCGCATGGCCTCGTTGACCGCTTCTTTCAGAGTGGCCTGCCCGGCTGTTACCGGCACCACCTTGGCACCGAGGAAGCGCATGCGGGCCACGTTCAGCGCCTGGCGCTCCATGTCCACCTGGCCCATGTAGATGGTGCAATCCAAACCAAAGCGGGCGCACACCGTCGCCGTGGCCACACCGTGCTGGCCGGCCCCGGTTTCTGCAATGATGCGCTGCTTGCCCAGGCGGAGGGCCAGCAGGGCCTGGCCGAGGGCGTTGTTGATCTTGTGCGCACCCGTGTGCAGCAGGTCCTCACGCTTCAGGTAGATGCGTGCGCCACCCAGTTTTTCTGTCCAACGTTCCGCAAAATAGAGGGGAGTCGGCCGGCCCACATACTCGCCCAGCAGGCGGTTCAGTTCGGACTGGAACTGAGGGTCGGCCTTGGCGCGCTCATACTCCTCGGTGAGTTCATTGAGGGCGGACATGAGCGTCTCCGGCACAAACATGCCGCCAAAACGGCCAAAGTGACCGTGTTTGTCTGGCATGGCAGGAAGGGGGGCGGCTGAAACAGAAGTCATGGCGGGCAGACAGAATAGATCAGATACGGCCTTTGGCAAAGACCTGAGACGATCAAATGAGCCGCTGGCACACAGTCATCGCGGCCCGCCGTCGCTCTGTCCGTCCGTTTCGGTCAGGACTTCCTGCACGCGCGCGTCATGCCCTTCGCAAGGAATGCCTGGAAAAATCTGGGCTTCAAAACAAATGCCCACCAGGCGTGCGTTCAAATCTGGCTGAGCCAGAAAACGGTCATAAAAGCCCCCTCCACGGCCCAGGCGGGAGCCATCGGTCCGGCTGAATGCCAGACCCGGTACCAGAACCAGGGTCAGTTCATCCGGGGGGATGGAGTGGCGCAGATCCGTCACCGGCTCCCAAACCCCCAACGGGCCTCGCCGCAGATCCTGCGGACCGGTCACCTCATAGGCATGCAAGGCAGTGCCTTCCACCGCGAAGAGCACCGTCCGCCAGCCCCGCGCCCGCAGCCAGGGCAGCAGGTCAGTGATCAGGTCCGGCTCATTGCGCAGGCCGCCAAACAGAGCCACCGTGCCTGCGGTGTGCCACAGGCCATCCCGCGTCTGGAGACGGGCGATCAGACGCTGCGACCACGCGGCCAGTTCCTCGGACGAGGTGGCGCGGAGCCGCTCCCGTACCTGGCGGCGGAGATCGGCTTTGCTGGGCAGGTCGGTCATCGGTTTTATGTGTCCCGGGAGACGGCTTTTGAAAAGCGGCAACTTCATCCGGCCTCGGTCTTGCTTGCCTAGCGCAGGAAGCGCCTGCATCATCCGCGCGAATGGCCGCCTTTTTTCTCCGCCGCCTGCTGAGCAGCATTCTGGTGCTGTTCTTTGCGGTATCGCTCACCTTCTTGCTCACACGCTCCCTTCCTGGGGGACCGTTTGACCGCGAAAAGGCCGCCTCTGCCCAGGTGAAGGAAACCCAGGAAAAGCAATACAAGCTCAGTGGCACGCTGTGGGAACAGTACACCGCCTACCTGCAAGACCTGGCCCGGCTGGACCTGCGAGTTTCCTTCAAATACCGCGACTGGAGCGTAGCGGAAATTCTGGCGCAAAAGATGCCCGCTTCCCTGAAACTGGGCGGCGTGGCCTTCCTTATCGCCAGCATCGCCGGGGTCTTCATCGGCGCCCTGGCGGCCATGCGGCGGGACACGGTGGTGGACTGGGCTGCCATGTTCGGGGCCATCGCCGCCATCTCCATCCCCTCCTTCATCACCGGGCCGTTTTTGATCGCCGTGTTTGCCCTGTGGCTGGGCTGGCTGCCGGTGGGCGGCTGGGGCACGGCATCTCAGATGATCCTGCCTGCGATCTGCCTCGCAGCTCCCTACATCGCCTACGTCGCGCGCTTGATGCGCAACAGTCTGCTGGACGTGCTGAAGAGCGACTTCCTGCGCACCGCGCGCGCCAAGGGGCTGACGGAATCCCAGGCGCTGGTGCGGCACGCAATGAAGGTGGCCATTCTGCCGGTGGTCACTTATCTCGGCCCGCTGGCCGCCCATCTGCTGACAGGTTCCATGATTGTCGAAAGCGTGTTCAACATCTCCGGTGCCGGCAGCATTTTTATCAATGCCATCCAGAACCGCGACACCTTCCTCCTGTGCGGTGCGGTGGTTATCTACTGCACGCTGCTGATCTTCTTCAACCTCATCGTGGACCTGCTCTACAGCGTCCTGGACAAACGCATTCAGCTCCATGCCTGACGTTTCTTCCGCAGCCTCCATCTCACGTCCGGGCGGCTGGGCCATCGTGCGCCGGAACCGGCCAGCCATGGTTTCACTGGTCTTCCTGGCGGTCCTAGTGGTGACGGCTTTCACCCTGCCCTTCTTCCTTCCGGACGGAGTGAAGACAACCAGCAGCGCCACC
>DASWXG010000410.1:0-2486 GCA_036405615.1 Prosthecobacter sp.
GGCCCTTCATCCCTTCATGCCCGGGCTGTGCCGCCACATCCTGGGAGAGGAGCTCAAACTCCCCTGCGTGCCCACCTGGTGGTGCGGACAGAAACGGGAACTGGACATGGTGATGGCCGACCCGGACCGCTGGGTGGTCAAACCGGCGTTTGTCCGCGGCTCCCGTGATCCCGTCTTCATCAAGGATCTGGAAAAGCAGCAGAAGGCCCGCCTCCTCGCAGGCATCCGCGCTGCCCCGCATGAATGGGTGGCACAAGAAATCCTCAGCCTGTCCACCACCCCCACCTGGACAGGAACTCATGTCGAACCCCGTCCGCTGGTGTGGCGCTCTTTTGCCATCGCCAGCGGGGAAGGTTTCGCCACCATGCCGGGAGGGCTCACCCGTGTCAGCCCGGAACCCCGGCGCTGGCTGGTCACCATGCGCAGCGGCGGCATCAGCAAAGACACCTGGGTGCTGGGCGACGGTACCGAGGACTCAGCCTACAGCCGCATGATCAGCCAGCCGCTGGTCATCCGCCCGGCACGCCCGCCCAGCGGAGTGCCCAGCCGGGCAGCGGATCACCTCTTTTGGTTAGGCCGGTATGCCGAGCGCCTGGAGCTCACCGTGCGCATGACACGCGCCATCATGCAACGTCTCGCCGGTGAACGAGGCGCGGTGCAGAGCCTGGAAGCCCAGGCCTGTGTGAATCTCATGACCGAGATCGGCCTTGTGCCGGCCGGTGCCTCCGGGCTGCGCGATCATCTCCAGTCCCTCATCCAGGACCCCAAACGCGACGGCAGCGTGCCAGATCTCCTCGGCCGTCTGCGCTACAATGCGGCCGCCGCCCGCGACCGTCTCTCGGATGACATGTGGCGCCTGTTCAACCGCATTGACCGCGACGCACGCCTGCCTGCCGGAGCTTTCAGTCTGCCGTCGGCCCAGGCTGCCTTGGACACTCTGGTGCTGGATCTCGCCGCGCTCAGCGGCATGCAGCAGGAAAACATGACCCGCGGCCATGGCTGGCGCTTCCTGGAAATCGGCCGCCGCCTGGAGCGCGCCGCCATCACCCTGGCATTGATCAAAGGCACTCTGAAGCAGGCCGCGCATGATGACAGCATCCTCAGCCCGTTGCTGGAAATTTGCGACAGCACCATGACCTACCGGAGGCTGCACTTCGCACGTCCCACTCTCGCGCCCGTCCTGGACCTGCTGCTGCTCAATGATATCAATCCGCGTTCCGTCGCGCACCAGTTGCTGGTGCTCAACCGGCAGGCAGGGCAGCTCCCCTTCATTCCCACCCAGGACCGCGGCCTTCCTGAAAAGCAGCAGACGGATGTTCTGCTCTCCGACTTGGGCGGTCTGAACCTCTCCTCCCTGGCCCAAGAGCCTGAAAAGCTTGCGCCCATGGTCACAGCCCATTGCGACACCCTGGTCGAAGGGCTGGAAAAACTGTCCGACATCATCACCGAGCACTTCTTCAGCCACGCCATCCGCAAGGAGGAGTAACCCCAACCGACGCTCATCCCCGCCGTGCGCTACAACATCATCCACCGCACCACCTACACGTACGAAAGCGCCGTCACCGTGGGGCATTACACCGCCCGCCTGGAGCCACGCGCGCTGCCCTTTCAGGAGTGCCCCTGGCATGAGCTGACCATCCGCCCCTCTCCCGTGCAACGCAGCGAACGTGCGGACTACTTCGGCAACACCAGCGTCTATTTTGAGATCGAAGGCTCACACCAGAAGCTGGAGGTCATCGCCCGCAGCCTGGTCAATGTGGAGCGCGCCAGCACCTTTGACCCCACCACGACACCAGCCTGGGAGACCATTCGTGACAGCAGCCGCACGGATACTCTCACCCCGGCATCGGCAGCAGGCGAACTCACCTTCCCTTCTGCACTCATCCCGGTAGGCCCGGCCTTTGCAGACTACGCCCGCCCATCCTTTCCTCCCGGACGTCCCATCCTGGAAGCCGTGTGCGATCTCAACCGCCGCATCTTCGAGGACTTTGCCTTTGACCCCACCGCCACGGATTATGCAACCCCGGTGGAGAAGGCTTTGAAGCAGCGGCGCGGCGTCTGCCAGGACTTCGCCCAGGTCATGATCGCGTGCCTGCGTTCCATCGGCCTGCCTGCCCGGTATGTCAGCGGCTATCTGGAAACCCTGCCGCCTCCCGGCCAAGTCAAGCTGGTGGGTGCAGACGCCTCGCACGCCTGGGTGTCCGTTTATTGCGGAGAAACTTGCGGCTGGATGGATGCCGACCCCACCAACAATGTCCTGCCCTCAGAGCGTCACATCACCGCGGCGTGGGGGCGTGACTTCAGCGATGTCAGCCCTCTGCGTGGAGTCACCATCGGGGCCGGAGAGCAGCGTCTCCAGGTGGCTGTGGATGTCCTGCCGGAACCCGACTGATGTCTCTGCAACTTCATCGCCACCCGGACGGCTTTTTCTACTCCCGGCACTTTGTGGATTACCTCCGGCAACGCCAGGAGGGAGAAGCGACTGG
>DASWXG010000411.1:0-13874 GCA_036405615.1 Prosthecobacter sp.
GGCTGTTGAGTGACCTTGGCTTCATGGAAACGGCGGAGCAGACCCGGGATGACATGCGAGTTCTCCGGGTGATAGTTGTCGCCCGCACCGTAGAGGTTGGTGGGCATGGCGGAGTGAAACAGCACACCATGCTGGCTACGGTAATGCTGGCATAGCTTTAACCCGGCGATCTTGGCCAGGGCGTAGGCCTCATTGGTGGGTTCCAGCGGGCCGGTCAGCAGGCAGTCTTCCGGCATGGGCTGGGGGGCGTGCTTGGGGTAGATGCAGGAACTTCCCAGGAAAAGAAGGCGCGAAACACCGGTTTTCCAGGCGGTCTGGATGACGTTGGCGGTGAGCGCCAGATTGTCGTAAATGAAGTCTGCCGGGTAGGTGTTGTTGGCATGAATGCCGCCCACTTTGGCGGCAGCCAGGATCACCGTTTGAGGACGGTTTTTCTCAAACCAGTTTTCGACGTCTGACTGCCGGCGCAGGTCCAGTTCGCTACGGCTTGCTGTCAGGATGTCGTGCTCTGCCGTTCCCTCCTGGCGCAATGCCCGTACCAGGGCACTGCCAACCATTCCCCGATGACCGGCAACAAAGATACGGGAGTTCTTGAGGTCTGTAGCCATGGACTGATTTCCTGTTAGACCCTGTCTTCTTGCAGGGCCTTTTCTTTGCGGGCCAGCTTCCAGTCCGCTTCGGCCATGATCTGCACCAGTTCGGCAAAGGTGACTTTGGGTTCCCAGCCGAGCTCACGGCGGGCTTTTTCCGGGTTGCCGATCAGCAGGTCCACTTCGGCCGGGCGGTAGTAGTTGGGATTTACCCGAACACGGGCGATGCCTTTTTCATCCCGGCCGACTTCATCGACACCTGTGCCCTCAAAGGTGAGCGGCATATCCACTGCTTTGAAGGCGTGTTCACAAAATTCACGCACGCTGTGAGTTTCATGGGTGGCGCAGACGTAGTCGCCCGGCGCTTCGCGCTGCAGCATGCGCCACATCATCTCTGTGTATTCCGGGGCATAGCCCCAATCACGCTGGGCATCCAGGTTTCCCAGTGAAACAAACTCCTGCATGCCTTCGCGGATACGGCCTGCTGCACGGGTGATCTTGCGGGTCACAAAGGTCTCTCCGCGGCGCGGGGACTCGTGATTGAAAAGAATGCCGTTGCTGGCGTGCAACCCATAGGACTCACGGTAGTTCACGACGATCCAGTAGCCATAGAGCTTGGCCACACCGTAGGGAGAGCGGGGGTAGAACGGAGTCTTTTCCGTCTGCGGAACTTCCTGCACCAGCCCATACAGCTCGCTGGTGGAAGCCTGGTAAAAGCGGGCGCGTTTTTCCAGGCCGACTTCTTTGATGGAGTCAAGAAAACGCAGTGTGCCCAGACCGTCCACCTCCGCTGTGTATTCGGGCACTTCAAAAGAGACTTTAACGTGGCTCTGCGCGGCGAGGTTGTAAATTTCGTTAGGTCCGATCTTCTCCAGCAGGCGGTTCAGGTTGCTGGAATCGGTGAGATCTCCGTGATGCAAAAACAGCCGCTGATTGTAGATCTCCGGATCGTTGAACAGGTGCTCGATGCGCTGCGTGTTGAAGTTGGACGCGCGACGGATCATGCCATGCACGGTGTAGCCCTTGGCCAGGAGCTGTTCGGCCAGGTAAGAGCCGTCCTGGCCGGTGATTCCGGTGATCAAAGCGATGGGCATGGCAGAGAAGGCAGATGGAGGGAAGCTGGATGCAGAAAGGGCTTTCAGGATACAGCGCGCGGTCAGCTCTTGCCCGGCAGCGGCTTTCCAATGCTGTAAACCTTGAAGCCGATGGACTCCAGGCGGGCGCGGTCCAGGATGTTACGCCCGTCGAAAACCCAGGCGGGCTTGAGCATGGTTTGATAGATGCGCTCAAAATCCAGGGTCTTGAAGGCATCCCATTCCGTGAGCACCAGCAGGGCATGTGCGCCTTCGGCGGCTTCTTCAGCCGTCGCGGCAAAGGTCACCCGGGCATCGTCTTCAGCCAGATTCAGGTCCTTGCGCGCCTGCCCGGGTTTCACCTTGGGGTCGTAGAGGGTCAGGTTTGCCCGTTCTTCCAGCAGGTCTTTGCAGACGTAGATGGCTGCGGACTCGCGGGTGTCATTGGTGTCCTTTTTGAAGGCAAAACCGAGCACGGCGATGCGCTTGCCTGTGACGGTGTTGAAGAGGGTGCGCACGATCCGCTCAGAGAAGCGGCGCTTCTGCCAGTCGTTCATGCGGATGACGTGGTCCCAATAGGCGGCCACCTCGGGCAGGCCGAAGTGCCCGCAGAGATAGACGAGATTCAGCACGTCTTTTTGAAAGCAGGAACCGCCAAAACCCACGGAGGCCTTGAGGAATTTCGGCCCGATGCGGGAGTCCGTGCCGATGGCACGCGCCACCTCGTCAACGTCCGCTCCCGTGGTTTCGCACAGGGCTGAGATGCTGTTGATCGACGAAATGCGCTGGGCCAGGAAAGCATTGGCCACCAGCTTGGAAAGCTCGGAAGACCAGAGGTTGGTAGTCAGGATGCGTTCGCGTGGCACCCAATGAGCATAGACACTGACCAGGGTTTCAATCGCTGCCTGGCCTTCGGGCGTCGTTTCACCACCGATGAGGATGCGGTCCGGATTGCTGAGGTCGGCGATGGCCGTCCCTTCGGCGAGGAATTCCGGATTGGACAGCACCTGATGTTTCAACCCCTTGCCGTTGGATGCGAGGATGGTCTGGATGGCCTCGGCCGTTTTGACCGGGATGGTGCTTTTCTCGACGATGATCTTGGGCTCATCCACCACCTCGGCGATGGTGCGCGCCACGGCCTCGACATAGCGGAGGTCTGCGGCCTTTTCCGCGCCTATGCCGAAGGTTTTGGTGGGCGTGTTAACACTGACAAAAATCACGTCCGCCTGGCGGATGGCTTCTTCCACGCCGGTGCTGAAAAACAGGTTCCGGCCTCTCGCGGAACGGACCACCTCATCCAGCCCGGGCTCGTACACGGGAAGTTCGTCTGAATTCCAGGCGGCGATGCGTGTCTGGTTCAGGTCCACCACTTCCACACGGATTTCCGGGCACTTGGCCGCGATCATGGCCATGGTAGGGCCGCCGACATAACCTGCACCAATACAGCAAATCTTCATGAGAAAAGGAGAAATAGGGAAAGTTGAAAGCTGAAATGCAAAGAGTAGACGAGGGAGGAAGTTAACCGTGCCGTGTCCTTTGGATCATGGTAGTCATGATGGCTATCAATTCGGAAGCTTCTGATTCGTGTGGCAGGGTCTGTTCGGCAGGAATGCGGCAATCTTCGCGTAGCAGTTCAAGCCACAGTTGCGTTTCATCGGCTTCCTGGAGCGCCCCGCCGAGTTTTGAAACAAATTCGTTGTCGGAGCGTGCTCGTGAAGCCTCTCTGAGCTGGCCCGCCACAGACGTGCCTGAACGCAACATCTGCCGTCCAATAACGGCGACTTCCTCCCGATTGCGAGGAAGCTTGACGTAAAGGTGGATAATCGCGGATGCGAAGAACTTGGTTCTCTGGCGGAACTCTTCTGAGAGCCGCCCGCGTTGCATCTTTCCGTCCATCTTGGTTTAAGGATTTCCGAATTTCAGCTTTCTCAATTTCCCATTTACCCCAAGACCACCTTCCGGAAGTACTCGATGGTCCTGTCCAGCCCGTCGGTCAGCGGCACTTTGGGTTCCCAGCCAAGCTGGCTCTTGGCCAGGGTGATGTCAGGCTGGCGCTGTTTGGGGTCGTCAGACGGCAGGGGGTGGAAGGTGATTTTGGACGAACCGCCCACTTTTTGGAGCACCAGTTCGGCCAGTTCCAGCATGGTGAATTCGCCCGGGTTGCCGATGTTCACGGGGCCGGTCATGTTGTCGGCTTCCATCAGGCGGACGAAGCCTTCGATAAGGTCATCCACGTAGCAGAAGCTGCGGGTCTGGCTGCCATCCCCGTAGATGGTGATGTTCTGGCCGCGCAGGGCCTGGACGATGAAGTTGGAGACCACGCGCCCGTCATCAGGAAGCATGCGCGGACCATAGGTGTTGAAGATGCGCACCACCCGGATGTCCACGCCGTTCTGGCGGTGGTAGTCAAAGAAGAGCGTCTCGGCCACGCGTTTGCCCTCATCGTAGCAGGAGCGGATGCCGATGGGGTTCACATGGCCCCAGTAGCTTTCAGGCTGCGGATGCACTTCCGGGTCGCCATACACTTCAGAGGTGGAGGCCTGAAAGACGCGCGCGCGGGTGCGCTTGGCCAGCCCCAGCACATTGATGGCGCCCATGACCGAAGTCTTAATGGTCTTGATGGCGTTGTACTGATAGTGCGGCGGAGAGGCCGGGCAGGCGAGGTTGTAGATGCGGTCCACCTCGGCTTTGAAGGGGTCGATCACGTCATGGCGAAACAGCTCAAAACGGTGGTTGTCCAGCAGGTGGGCAATGTTGGCTTTGCGGCCGGTGAAAAAGTTGTCCAGGCACAAAATATCGTGCCCTTCGTTGAGAAGCCGTTCACAAAGATGGGAGCCCAGGAAACCGGCACCGCCGGTGATGAGGATGCGCATGCGGGGAGTGCTAGGTGCTTTTTCCAGCGGCGTCCAGTGCAGAACGCAGGATGCTGAAGTTGAAGCCTTCCTGAAGGGAAATCAGGGAGGTGTCAGCTTGCTCACCAAGTTGCTGAGGTAAGGAAAGAGCTGCTTCTTGCGGCTGACCACGCCAGGCATGTCGTACACCTGCGGGCTGCGTTTGTGGTAGTCCGCGTCAATGGCTGTTTCCACACGGGCGTCGCCCGCCACCAGGAGCACGCTGTGGTGGGCAGTGATGTCGGTGACCATGAGACAGGCGAAATGCAGGTTGTGGGCAGAGCACAGGGCCATCAGGGCGGCATGCAGTTCGCTCTGCTTTTTCCAGAATTCGTCCAGACCCATTTCTTCGATCTGGCTGATGCTGATGCGCCAGCCGTTTTCTTCGAAGACTTTGCGGTCGCCCTCGATAGCTCGTGCCGGGGTCGCTTCGCGAAGCAGCGAACCTGCGGCGAAAAAGTCCTTCACAAACTGGGCGGCATTGACACCGGCCACACCTGCCAGCCATTCCAGGATTTCGCGATCCGTGTTGGTGGTGGTAGGGCTGGTGAGATTGAGCGTATCCGAGATGAGGCCTGCGCAGAGGCAGATGGCTGTGGACTTGTCAGGTGTCAGCCCGCGCATGCGGTACATGATGCCGACGATGGTGCTGGTGCTGCCGACAGGCTCATTGATGAAACGCACCGGTTCCTTGGTTCGCAGGTTGCCGCTGAGGCGGTGGTGATCCAGCACCTCGATGATTTCGGCTTCATCGGCGCCGGCCACGGCCTGGCTGAACTCATTGTGATCCACCAGCACCAGTTTGGTGCGCGGCACTTCGACGAGATCAGATTTGGAGAAGACCCCTTCCAGCCTGCCGGTGTCTTCATCCACCACCGGGAACAGCGGCTGATGGGAATCCTGTGTCACATGGATGATCTCGCGCAATGGGGTGCGGGAGGTGAATGAGACAAATTCGTGAGCGGCCTCGCCCACGGGGCGGGAGAAGCGGATGAGCTGCGAGGCGCTGGCGGTATCCTGCGGTGCAGAAATAACGCAGACGCCTTTTTCCTTGGCTTGCTGGAGCAGGCTGTCCCAGGGCATGAAACCGCCGGTAACGACGAGGCAGCGCACTCCCATTTCCATGGCCAGGGCATGAATCTCCGGGCGGTCGCCTGTCAGCAACACCAACTGCCGGGGATTGAACTGCTGCGCACGGTCACGGGAAGTTTCCACGCTGGAGGCCGCCACCACGAGGATAAGGTCGTCCACATCCTCGGCATTTTTGCTGCCGCCGATCATCTGCCCCCCCAGGGCGGTGGCCATGTTTTGGACGCTGGTGCGAACCACACGGTTGGCGGCTTTGTGGTTGGACTCGCTGGGCAGGAAAAGTTGCGCCATTTCCTGGATGGTCGGCATGCCGGTCAGCTTGCGGTCTGCATCCACCACCGGAATGGAGCGGAAGTTATGCTCCAGCATCTTGCGATAAACAGACAGGAAACTGTCGTTGGGAGAGGCGGTCAGCACCTCTTTGCGGCCGACGATGCCGGCGGTGGGCCGCACATCCAGCAGCAGCTTGGGCGGCTCCACGCCTGCGAGCTTCAGCACCCAGTTCGTACGCGCATTGATTTCTCCGCAGCAGGCGGCCACCACTTCATCGTTGCGCACCTGCCGCAGGTAGGCGGCATAACCGATGGCGGCACAGATGGCGTCTGTGTCGGGATTGCGGTGGCCGATGACGTAGATGGGATCTGACATGAGGGTGGTAAGAGAAGCCTGTAAATCTAAGGAGGAAAACTCAGAACGCCAGTGCAGGTCTTTCTGGCCGTGCCGAATTTGATCCGCGCAAGAATTCAGCAGAACCGGCTCCGTAGGCAGTTGCAGGCCAAGGGCCTATTTGCGGTAAAACGGCTTCTTCACCACCTCTGCCGGGAACTTGCGGCCCCGGATTTCGATCTCAATGGCGGTGCCGATTTTGGCTGCTTCTGTGGGCAGGTACGCCATGCCAATGCCGCTGCTGAGGCTGGGGGACTGGGTGCCGCTGGCCACTTCACCCACGGGCTGTCCTTGGAAATGCACGGGGTAGTGCGGACGGGGCGGCGGGGCGGTGCCGGTCATCTTGAAGGCGGCCAGACGGGTGGGCAGACCGGTTTCCTTTTGAGCCAGCAGGGCTTCGCGACCGACGAAATCGCCTTTGTCCAGGGCCACAAAGAACCCGAGACCGGCTTCCAGCGGGGTCTTGTCAGGGAAGAGGTCGTTGCCGTTCAGCGGATAGCCCATTTCCAGGCGGAGTGTGTCACGGGCACCGAGTCCGCAGGGGAGGCCGCCGGCTTCACGGGCCGCTGTGACCAGGCGGTCAAACCATTGCGGGGCGGTCGAGGCAGGCATGAAGAATTCGAACCCTTCTTCACCGGTGTAGCCGGTGCCGCAGAGCCACATGAAACCCTCGTCCGCTGCAGCCACGAAGATGCTGTTGTGAGGCGGGAAAACAGCTACGGAGCCAAACACTTTTTCAAACACTTCCCGGCTCTTGGGGCCCTGGATGGCGAGTCCGGCCGTGGAGTCGCTGAGGTTGGCCATCTGTACATCTTCGCTGTCACTCAGGAGGCTTTGGAACTGAGTCCAGTCTTCAGCGATCTTGCTGGCGTTGACGACGACAAAAAACTCTTTGGCACTGGTGCGGTAGAGAATGAGGTCGTCAATGACGCCGCCCTGGGAATTCAGCAGCAGAGAGTATTGCCCCTGTCCGATTTCCAGTTTGGAGATGTCATTGGTCAATGCCCGGTTGAGAAAGGCGGCGGCACCTTCGCCGCTGACCAGGAACTGGCCCATGTGTGAAATGTCAAAGACGCCCACTGCCTGACGCACAGCGTGGTGTTCCGGGACGATACCGGTGTATTGAACGGGCATCTCCCAGCCTGCGAAGGGGATCACCTTGCCCCCAAGGGCGAGGTGGCTGTCATACAGGGGCGTGCGGAGAAGGCTGCTGGCGTCGGACATGGTGCGCGTAGAGTGGCGGGCAGAAAGGGGATGTCAAAGCGCGGCTCCAGAATCCGTCAAGATCCATGCGTGAACCGGCGGTGGCGCGGCGTTTCGGTTCCACTATGATTTTGCGTTCTTTGCTTGCGGTTTCGCTGCTGTCTCTCCCGGTCCTGCCTGTTTGCCGGGCTCAGGAGACGCCTTTGGTTGAAGCGAATGTGATCATCAAACCCGGGGCTGGATACGACGAGGTCTCGCGGGTCTGGCAGGGCATTCCCGGCGTGGAACGGGCGCCCAACGGGCGGCTTTGGGTGACGTGGTACAGCGGCGATGAAGGCGAAGGGGCCATCGGCAATTACGCCCTGGTGGCCACCAGCGGAGATGAGGGCAGGCACTGGTCCAAGCCTGCGGTCGCCATTGAGGGGCCAAAGGGTACGAAGATCGGAGATCCGATTCCCTGGCTCGATCCCAAAGGGCGGCTGTGGGTGTTCTTCAATCAACTCACGGAAAAGACGGAATCGCATCCCACTCTGCGGGGGACTTACGCCATCCGTTGTGAGGATCCCGACAAGGCCGAGCCGGCTTGGTCAAAGCCGGTTCGGATCGCGCCCGACGGCATCCTTTTTGGCAAGCCCGTCGTCCGGGCTGAGGGCGGCTGGCTGGCTCCGTTTTTCTTGATGGGGAACCTGAACGGACGTCCTGAGACGGGCGTGCTTTTGAGCAATGATGACGGGGAAAGCTGGCAATGGCTGGGCGGGACGAGCATTCCCGAAGGACTGCGCAACTTCAGTGAGGCGACTCTGGCGCAACGCAAGGACGGCAGTATCTGGAGCGTCATTCGCACCAGCAAGGGACTGTATGAGAGCAGTTCTGGGGATGGCGGCAAAAGCTGGTCTGAGGCTTCCGCGATGCCTCAGTTTGAAGGGCCTTCCACCCGTGCTTGCATGAAGAAGCTGGCCTCCGGGGCTTTTCTTTTGGTTTATCACGATGCGCCAAAGCTGAAGAGCGGTGCCTATCCCCGCTCACGCCTGACGGCCTGGCTTTCCGATGACGAAGGCAAGACCTGGCAGCACAAGCTGGTGGTGGATGAGCGCAGCAGCGTGTCCTACCCGGATGAGACGCAGGGGCCGGATGGAAGGATCTACATCACCTATGACCATGGCCGTTACAATGCAGGCGAAAAGGGGATACTGGTGTGCATCCTGGCCGAAGAAGACATCCGCGCGGGACGTTTTGTCTCCAAAGGCCGGGCCCGGCAACTGCTGGTGAACCGGGCATTGGGCTACGGAAACCATTCTGACAAGCGGACTGAGGCTGAAGTGGCTGGCAAGCTGCCACCCAAAGAAAAGCTGCACCTCTACCTGCTCATCGGCCAGTCCAACATGGCAGGCCGGGGTGTGCTGGATTCAGAAAAACGCATCTCCCGCCAGCGGGTGCTGAAACTCTCGCCTAACAATAAGTGGACCTATGGCGTGGAGCCGCTGCACCATGACAAACCTGCGATCGCAGGCGTGGGGCTTGGCATGAGCTTTGCACGTGAGATGGCGGATGCCGACCCCTCCGTTACGGTCGGTTTGATTCCCTGTGCAGTTGGCGGTACGCCTTTGGAACGCTGGGAAAAGGGTGGGGATTTGTATGCGCAGGCGCTGGAAAGAACACGTCTGGCTCTCAAAGACGGCACGCTGAAGGGCATTCTTTGGCACCAGGGGGAGGCGGACTCCGGAAATGAAGAGAAGTCCCGCAGCTATGCGGACCGTTTGGTGAAGATGGTCGGAGATCTGCGTGCAGATTTGGGAGGCGGCGATGTGCCGTTTGTGGCCGGGGAGCTTGGCGCATTCCTGGCGCTGGAGAACAAAGAAAAAAAGCCCAGCTACTGGCCGGAGGTAAACCGGCAGCTGGGCACCGTGCCCGCCCGTTTGCCCAGTGCGGCGCTGGTGAAATCGGAAGGCCTGAAACACAAGGGGGACGAGGTGCATTTCGACACGCCGTCGCTTCGCGAGTTCGGGCATCGTTATGCCGAAGCCATGAAGCTTTTGCAGAAGTAGGCCTTTGCGTTTAGAGCGTGGCCATGACGGTCACGCTCCAGCAGATCGCCCAGGCGGCAGGTGTCTCCGCGATGACGGTGTCGCGGGTGCTGCACCATTCACCGCGTGTGTCCGAAAACACACGGACACGTGTGCAGCAGGTCATTGAGAAACTGGGTTATCAGCCGGATCCCCATCTGGCGCGGATGATGACCCTGGTGCGGGGCCGCAAGAAGGAACGGGTGAGGGCGGTGATCGCCGTGATCCGTGAAACGGTGCCCAAGGATGCCCTGCACAATCCGGCCTACCAATATGTTTCTATCGATGCCATCCGCCACCGGGCCGGCCAGCACGGCTATCATGCGGAGGAGTTTTGGCTGGGCAAAGACGGGCTGGAGCCGCAGCGGCTGGTCAGCATTCTGCAGGCCCGGGGGATCGAGGGCATCATTGTCTCGCCCCAGTCTTCCCAGATGCTCTGCGCCCAGCTGGACTATGCACCTTTTGCAGCAGCGACGTTTGGCTTTGGTCTGACCCATCCGTCTTTGCACCGCTCTGCCGGGAACATGAACCTGGGCATCCAGATGGCCGTGCGGGAACTTTTGGCCCGTGGTTACAAGCGTGTCGGCCTGGCGGTGACGCAGTGGGTGGATCATCGCGCGGAGGGGGCTTATAGCGGTGCCATGCTGCATGTCCAGCAGGGGATGAGCGCCCGCCAGAGGGTGCCGGTGCTCTTGTTTCCGCACAATGATTTCAGCCGGTGCCGGAAGGACTTCATGGACTGGATGAATGCCCATTCCCCCGATGCGCTCATCACTTTCGACCAGCATGTGCCGGACTGGCTGGAGAAAATGGAGCGGCGGGTGCCGGAGGATATCGGGCTGGTGGTTCATGACTGGACTCCGGCCATGAAAAACTACGCAGGCATTTATCAGCGGCGTGAACATGTGGCCGCTGCGGCGGTGGATCTGGTAGCGACCCAGCTTTTGCAAAACGAATGCGGGGTGCCTGAGGTGCCGCGCCAGATCCTCATCCCTCCGCAGTGGATTGAAGGCCCGTCTGTGCGGGCACGTGTGTCACTTTGAAGGTGCCGGGACTGCGGGCTCTTTCGGACTTTCCGGGTTCAAAGTGAGGATGTAACCCACCAGATCTTTCATGGTCTGCTCATCCTTGATGAACTGGGTGGTCATCATCACCATCTTGGCCCCCTTGTCATCGCCTTTGGCGGCGCCACGGTGCAGGCCTTTAAATTTCTGCAACTGGGCAAAGAGATACCAGCCCTGCCGGCCGACCAGGGGAGGGCTGCCAAAAAGCTGCTCCCCGCTGGCATTGTAGCGGTGGCACTCCATGCAACGCTCATAAAACAGTTCCTGCCCGGCGGGGACATTGGCTCCCGCGAGGGTCCGTTCTTTGGGGGGAACAAGCGGCAGTGATTCCACTTCGAGAGCCACTTCGCGGATCTGCTCCGGGCTGAGAGTCTTGGCGATGGCCGCCATGATGGCCCCTTGCGGATCTTTCCCGCTATCGCTGCCCCGCATACCGCTGTGGAAGCTGGCCAGTTGCTTCTCCACATACCAGGTGGGCAGGTGCGCGATGGAGGGCGTTTTCATATCTTCCCGTCCTTCGCCTTTGAGGCCATGACATTGGGCGCAGATGGTCTGAAAAATGCCCGGTTTCGGTGTTTGCGCGAGAACCGCGGAAATCTGGCAGCCCAGGGCAAGCAGGAGGAAGGAAAGTGTGCGGCTACGGATCAATGGTGGCGTTGGTCTTACCGGATAGAAAACGTCCCAGGCCGCGAAAAAATGCAAGGACACTCGTTCCCAGCAAAATATGCTCCACACTGCGCAAATGAAGAGGAAGTTCACCCTTAAGAGCTTCAAGCCATGCATGGAGCCCGAAAATGACGATGCCAATGCCGGACCCGATCATCAGATACAACGCACGTTCGCGAATCGCCATCCGCCGCTTCTTGTGCGCGATGCGCAGCATTTCCGTGATCTGTTCTGCGGTCAAAACGTGTGTTGTCTCCAGCCATTCCGTCACCTCGGTGTCCGGTGTGTCCCAGTGAACCTTGGCCGTGACCTGATCCTGAAGCGCCTGGAGTTTTTCAGGAGAGGCAGGCATGCAGAAGGGGGGGAATTTGCAGAAGGAAACGGCGGTTTGGGCCAGAGCTGCGCACCGAAAGCGCAGCGTCAATCTTGCGCAAGAATCAACTCCTGCCACACTCAACCTCTCCCATGTCCACCATCATCGTAGCCCAAAAGAACGGCGTAGCCTGCATCGGCGCGGATACCATGAGCTCTCTGGGCTCGCTGCGGCAGAAGGCCCATCATATCGTCAACAAAACCAAGATCACCCGGCAGGGGGATTCCTACATCGGCCTCACGGGCACCTCGTCCAGCCTGGTGGTGATGAACAGCTACTTTGCCAACCCGGAGCGCCCGCGTGATTTTTCCTCGACGGACGCCATCTTTGAAACCTTCCGTCATGCGCATCATTGGATGAAGGCGGAGTACTTCATGGCCACGATGCCGGACAAAGGAGAGGAGTATGAGACCACCCAGTTTTACGGGCTCATTGCCAATCCCCATGGCATCTTTGCCCTGTATTCCTACCGCAGCGCCCAGCAGTTTCACAAATTTTGGGCCGCCGGGTCTGGGCGTGATTTTGCCCTTGGGGCCATGCAGACCGTTTATGACCAGATGGACAACGTGGTGGACATCGTGAAAGCCGGGCTTCACGCTTCTGCCGAGTTTGACAGCGCCACTGCGGGCCCTTTTGAAATCCACACCTGCGATTTGATCGGCTCCACCCCTGCAAAACCTGCCAAAAAGAGCCGCCGCAAAGCGTAGCATTCAGCTACCTCCAATCCATGAAGTATCTCCCCCTTCTGTTCATCCCCGCCCTGGCCCTGGCCGACGGGCCCAAAGACAACATTGCCGACAGTGTCCGGCCCATCCCGCCCATCGGGGTAGATCTGCCCGAGGCGGATGTCAAAGCCCTCACCCAGGGGCTGGCCGAGCTGCGCAGCGCCATCGATGCCGCCGCCAAGGCCCAGGCGAAGAACCCCAAGCTGGCCGATCTGCTGCCGGATGTGGAGGTCTTTTACAAGGCTGTGGACTGGGCCCTGAAATACAAGGAGGTCCACAAACCTGCGGAAGTGAAGTCAGCCCAGGAAGCCCTGGCTGAAGGCAAACTGCGTGCAGAGCAGCTGAAAAATGGCCAGTCGCCCTGGACCACCCAAAAGGGGCTGGTAGTGCGCGGCTACCGTTCCAAGATTGATGGCTCTGTGCAGCCTTACGGCATGGTGATTCCGGAAAGCTATGGCGGTGCCGCCACCCGTCTGGACGTCTGGTGCCATGGCCGTGGCGAAACCTTGAGCGAGCTGTCCTTCATTGATCAGCGCCGCAAGCAGGTGGGCAATGTCGCTCCCGCGAATGCCATGGTCCTGCATCCCTATGGCCGCTATTGCTGCGCCAACAAGTTCGCCGGAGAGATTGACCTCCTCGAAGCCCTGGCTCATGCGGAGAAGTTCTACAACCTGGATGAGGACAGGCTGGTCATGCGCGGCTTCAGCATGGGCGGTGCCGCTGCCTGGCAGTTCGGCGTGAACTACACTGACAAGTGGTGTGCGGTAAATCCGGGTGCCGGCTTTTCGGAAACACCTGAGTTCCTGAAGGTGTTCCAGACGGAGGACGTCAGCACGATTCCGGCTTATGAAAAGACCCTCTGGCACTGGTACAATGCGACAGACAGCGCGCTGAACCTCTTTAACAGCCCGACCATCGCCTACAGCGGCGAGATCGACAAACAGAAGCAGGCAGCCGACATCATGGAGAAGCACCTGAAAGAGGAGAACATCGACATGGTGCACATCATCGGGCCGCAGACGGCTCACAAGATCCACCCGGATTCACTCGTCGAGATTGAACGCCGTCTGGCGGACATCACGGCTGTCGGCCGCAACCGCACCCCGCGTGAGATTCACTTCACCACCTGGTTCCTGCGTTATAACAAGATGCACTGGATCCAGCTGGATGAACTGGGCGAAAGCTGGACGCGCGCCCGTGTGGATGCAAAGATCGCTGGCGAACGCGAGGTGGTCATCACGACGGAGAATGTCACGGCGCTCAGCCTGGACATGCCTTCGGGACACTGCCCGTTCAGCGCCCGTGAGAATCCTGTGGTGAAGATTGACGGCAAGACTCTGACCGTGGCGAAGCCGAAGTCTGACCGCTCCTGGCAGGTGCACCTGCGCAAGCAGGGCGGCCAGTGGGCTGTAACCGAAAGCGCCCTTCAGGAAGGAAAGCTGGCCAAACATCATGGTCTCAGCGGCCCGAT
>DASWXG010000412.1:0-7219 GCA_036405615.1 Prosthecobacter sp.
TGCTTGTGCGCCTTCTTCCTGGTCTTTGGCCTGAACATGGCCGGGCTGTTTGAGATCGGCGCTTCCGCCGTCGGCGTGGGCGCAGATTTGCAAGCCCGCAGCGGCATCAGCGGCTCTTTCTTCTCCGGTCTGCTGGCCACCGTCGTCGCCACCCCTTGCTCCGCGCCGTTCCTCGGCTCCGCACTGGGTTACACCGTCACGCTTCCCGCCGCCCAGGCGATGCTCATGTTCAGCATGATCGGCCTCGGTCTCGCCAGCCCGTTCCTGCTTCTCTCCCTGGTGCCCAAACTGGTGTCCGCCCTGCCGCGCCCGGGGGCCTGGATGGAAAGCTTCAAACAGGGCATGTCCTTCCTGCTCTTTGGCACCGTGGCCTTCCTCGCCTGGGTGCTCACCGGCATGGTGGAAGGGCAGCCCATGCTGTTCACCCTTTTCGGCCTCGTCATCATCGCCCTGGGTTGCTGGATCTACGGCCGCTGGTCCCTGCCGCACAAGCCCGCCCGCACGCGCCTCATCGCCGTGCTCCTCACACTCCTGTGCGTCGGCGGCGGGCTGGCCTTCGGCTGGCCACAGGCCTCCACCCACACAGCCAGCGGCAGCACCACCGAAGGCGGCCTGGAGTGGCAGGCCTGGAGCCCGGAGAAAGTGGCCGAACTTCAGCAGGCAGGCAAAGCCGTGTACATTGATTACACCGCCAAGTGGTGCTTCACCTGCCAGGTCAACAAGCGCATCTACTCCGACACCGGTTTGCAAAAGCTCATCCAGGACAAAAAGGTGGTGCTGCTGAAGGCCGACTGGACCAATGAGGATCCCCGTATCACCAAGGCTCTCGCCGACCTCGGCAAAGCCGCTGTCCCTGTGAACGTCCTCTACGCCCCCGGCCAGAAAGCCCCCGTCATCCTGCCCGAACTTCTCAGCGTGGACAACGTCTCCGCCGAGTTGAACAAACTGCCGTGAGGCCCTGCGGGGAGTTGGCGACGGTTGGCGGTTGTTGGATTGGATGGCAGCCGCAAGGAGTGAGGTCATCCTGCCCTCAGCTTGGCTGGCATTGAGGTGCATGAGCGGCACCGAGTTAGGCAAGGTGAAAAAGGCGACGCTGTGAAGGGGCGGGAGAAGGAGGTTGGTTGTGGTTGGCGGTTGTTTGCAGTTGTTGGATGGCAACCGCAAGGAGTGAGGGCATCTTGCCCTCAGCTTGGCTGGTATTGCGGTGCAAGAGCGGCTGTTTTAGCAGCCCTTGAAGGGCCCACCATCACAGAGGCTGTCGGTCTGAAAGGTCTGTCTGCACACGCGAGGCGATAACGGTTGCTTGATGCGCGAAGCGTCCCGGAGTGCGGTGGCAAAGGAGCACGGAGACATCCGGGCTCCGACGACACCGCTCTTGACCGCGCTGGGGATGTTCTTGCTGCCAGGCGATCTCGAAGCCGCGAAGCGGGAGGGCGGGATTGTACAACGGATCTGGAACCCAACAGCACCCTGACGCGTTGCGAGTCACGAAAGCTTCGCCGTGAGCAAAAAAACCAGGGCTCCGATGCAAGCGGTGTCGTCGAGGCAATGGCGCTGCCTTGCCTCTCTGCCACCGCACTTGTATGTTTTGCCGGCCTCCATCTTTGCCCGATTTCAAATAACGGGTAATGGCCAAGGCACCCGGGCTGGGCTGGCCAGCCCAGCCCGGGTGGCGCAGGAGAGAACCCACCGCACTGGAGCCGCCTCACGGCGTGCCCGCCCGGAGCATGTCCCCCTGCGCCTTCATTCCAAACTCGAACCGTTGACTGGGCGTCCTGCTTTTTTTCCTAGCCCGGAATTTCAGGACAGCCCGCATTTGCAAGTATGAGTCAGAATAACACCCCTATCATCCACATCGGAGCCGATGTTGCCAAGCGCACTTTGCAGATTGACCCCGCTCATCTCCACTGTCCTGCCCAGATCCTCAACACCTCCACTGGCATCCAGTCCTTCATCCAGGCCATTTCCCAGATGAAGGGCGCCACTGCCCACGTCGTCCTTGAGGCCACAGGCGGTTATGAGCGCCGCCTCCGCCTCGCCCTTCATGAGGCCGGCATCCCCCTGAGCCTCGTCAACCCCTCCCGGGTCCGCTACTTCGCACGAGCCGCTGGCCAGGAGGCCAAGACGGATGCGCTAGACGCCCTCATCCTCACCCGCTACGGCCAGCAGATGAAGCCCTCTCCCACGCAGGCCCCCACCCCGGGGCAGCTGGAGCTCAAGGAACTCGTCACCCGCCGCCAGCAGATCCAGGACCTGCTCATCGCCGAGAAAAATCGTGCCGAAGGCCATCACCTGGCCGATGTGCAGGAAGCTGCCCGGCAGCTGCGTGAGTTCCTGGAAAAACAGATCGCCGGACTGGACAAGAGGATCGCCAGCTTCATCGAGCAAGAGGCCGTTCTGAAGCACCAATCAGTCCGTCTCATGCAACTGCAAGGCGTCGGCAAGACGACAGCCGCGGGCATCCTGGCGGTGCTGCCTGAGCTCGGCACGCTCACCCGCGGGCAGATTGCCGCGCTGGCCGGGTTAGCACCGCGCAACCGTGACAGCGGAGCCAGCAGCGGCCGGCGGACCATCGGCGGAGGGCGCAGCCAGGTGCGGCGGGTGCTCTACATGGCAGCGCTGAGCGCCAGCCGGACGAACCCCAAACTCAAACCGCTGTATGACCGTCTGGTGGCGGCAGGCAAACCGCCGAAACTGGCGCTGACCGCCGTGATGCGCCAACTGCTGTGCGTGATGAACAGCCTGCTCAAAAATCCCGACTTTATCCTTGCCTGAATCACCGTTGCTCCGGGACGCTTCGCGTCGTGCCAAGTCGTGCCAAGTCGTGGGACTTGCTGCGGCGGCCGATGCAATCCGCTGCCGCTCACCTCATTCCCGCTGAGTGCCAGGTTGTGCGGCATTCAACTTTACTTCACTTGGTCACTGTTTCGTCCAGGTTCAGCAACAGGTTGGCCACCAGGGTCCAGGCGGCGAGTTCGGCGGTGTCCAGGGTGGCGTCGGGTTTGGATTCGCCGTAGCTGGTGGACTGTTTGGCGTCCTCGGCGCGGGTCTTGTAGTCAGCGAGGTGTTGGTTGAGTGTGCCACGGAGGATCTCGGCTTCCTGGGCGGTGGGGCGGCGGCCGGTCGCACGGCGGAAGGCGGTGGTGAGCCGGGCATCCGTGCTGCGGTCCTTCTGCTGCAGGATCTGCTGCGCAAAGTGGCGTGCGGCCTCGAAATACTGCACGTCGTTCATCAGGTTCAGTGCCTGCAGCGGGGTGTTGCTGCGCTCGCGGCGCAGGCAGTACGACTCGCGGTTAGGCGCGTCGAAGTTCACCATGGCGGGCGGCGGGGCGGTGCGTTTCCAGAAGGTGTAGAGGCTGCGGCGATAGAGGGCTTCGCCTTTGTCCTGCACATAGTTGCGGGTGTTGCTGCCGCCAAAGCCCACGGGTTCCCAGATGTTTTCCGGCTGGTAGGGACGCACGCCTTTGCCGCCGATGGTGGGACTGAGCAGGCCGCTCACAAACAGCACGGAGTCACGTACGGTTTCAGCATCGGCCCGGAAGCGGGGGCCGCGTGCCAGGAGACGGTTTTCGGGATCTTTCTGCAAGCCTTCGGCACTGAAGGCGGCACTTTGACGGTAGGTGTGGGAGGTGACGATCTGGCGGACCAGCGCCTTCACATCCCAGCCGCTTTCGCGGAAGGTGACTGACAGCCAGTCGAGCAGTTCCGGGTGGCTGGGCGGTTCGCCCTGGGAGCCGAAGTCGTTGCTGGTCTTGACGAGACCGGTGCCGAAAAACTGCTGCCAGAGGCGGTTCACCGTGACACGGGCGGTGAGGGGATGTTCCGGCGAAAGCAGCCAGTCTGCCAGGTCCAGGCGGCTGGGCTGGCCTTTGGAAGCCAGAGGCGGGAAGATGGCGGGGGTGCCCCGTTCGACCTTGGTGCCGGGCTTGTCATACTGGCCGCGCTCCATGATGAAGCTTTCTCGTGGCTGCGGCATGTCGGCCATGATGAAGGTGGCGGGAATGAGGTCTTCCAGTCCTTTGCGCTGCGATTGCAGAGCGAGCTTCTGGCCGCGGACGCCGTTCACGATTTCACGTGCGCCCTGGTATTCGTTTTCAAGCCACCATTCCTTCAGGCGTTTGACCTCCGCTTCCGGCCATTCGGCGGCTTTTTTGCCGCGCACCAGGGTTTGCAGATCCTGCGGCAGTTCGGCCACACGGCGGCCCTGGTTTTTGGTGATCCACTGGCTCCAGGACCACTGGGGATCCTTGGCCGGATCCACCCGCGAGCTCATGCCCAGGCGGTCCCAGTAAACGGTGCCGCCAAACTGGGTGAAGGCGTAGCCGGTGACCTTCATGCCGGGCTTGAGGCCGATTTTTTCGATGGGGATGTCCAGCTTCACCCACTCGCCTGTTTTGGGCAGGGGGCCCATCATCACGCGTTCCGGTGTGCGCACCTGGCCAAAGGGAATGGCCCCTTCTTCGCCCCACACGGCGCGGTGGTTCCAGCCACCGACATGGAACTGGATCATGATGGCCTTCGGCGGGGTCTTTTCCTCGATGAAGCACTGGGCGCTGATGCGGCCGTTGGCCGGTACTTCAAAGGTGGCGCCGCCGCTGAAGAAGTCCTGGGCCACGCCTTCGGCGGTGCGTTTCAGCGCGGTTTCACCGCTGAAAACGGGGCCGTCCTTTTTGGTCACAAACGTGGTTGGGGCACCGCCCGCGCCGTTGACTGTGACCCCGGCGGGGAAGCTGTCTTCAAACCACACCAGCTCGCTGGTTTGCACGGGCGGGGCGGGCTTCAGCGTGGCCGGGTCCACGTAGTCGATTTTGGCGATGGCGGTTTTGATCTCCTGGTCCTTGGCCGAGATCTGCTGCTCCAGCCGGGCCAGCTTTTCTTTCTGCTCCGGTGTGGAAAGGCGGAGGATGGGCGGTGTCAGCAGGATGTTGCCATCCATGGCAGGGTCGGCCGCGCTGTTGAAGAAGGCGTAGAGGGAATAGAATTCCTTCTGGCTGATGGGGTCAAACTTGTGGTCATGGCAGACAGCGCAGCCTGCGGTGAGGCCCATCCACACGGCGACGGTGGTGTCCGTGCGGTCCACGGCATAACGGAAAACAAACTCCTCAGCGATGGAGCCGCCCTCGCTGGTGGTGACGTTGCAGCGGTTGAAACCGGAGGCGATCTGCTGGTCCACGGTGGCGTTGGGCAGCAGGTCTCCGGCGAGCTGCCAGCGGGTGAAGTCGTCAAAGGGCAGGTTGCTGTTGAAGGCGCGCACCACCCAGTCGCGGTAGGGCCACATGCTGCGCTCATTGTCCAGGTGCAGGCCGTGGGTGTCGGCATAGCGGGCGGCATCCAGCCAGTAGCGGCTCATGTGCTCGCCGTAGTGTTCGGACTTCAGCAGCCGGGTCACCACCTTTTCATAAGCATCCGGGGAGGTATCGGCCAGGAAGGCATCGACTTCCTCCAGGGTGGGGGGCAGGCCAGTGAGGTCCAGGGTCACACGGCGGAGGATGGTTTCTTTGCCTGCCTCCGGGGCTGGGGATAGACCGGCACCCGGCAGGCGCTGCTGGATGAAGGCGTCAATGGCATTCCGCACGGGGACGCTTGCTCCGGGCAGCACGGGCGGGGTGGCCTTGACGGGCTTTTCAAACGCCCAGTGCAGCTTGTATTCTGCCCCTTCGGCGATCCAGCGTTTGAGGATGTCCACCTGGGCCGGGGTGAGCTTTTTGTGCGACTCCGGGGGGGGCATCACTTCGTCTTCATCCGTGGTGAGGATGCGGGCAATGATGCTGCTGGCACCGGGATCCCCGGGTTTCACAGCCTGCACGCCGTCGTTCACCTGGATGGCCCCTTCGCGGGTGTCCAGGCGCAGGCCGGCTTTGCGCTTCTTGGCATCGAAGCCATGACAGGCAAAGCAGTTGTCACTGAGGATGGGCCGGATGTCGCGGTTAAAGTCCAGCCGCGTGGCGGCGGAGACGGCCGTGGTGGCAGTTGCAACCAGGGCAAAAGTGGCGATGACGGGAAGGGTGCGCATCAACCCCTGAGTACGAAGGAAACGGGGGGTGATTTTCATTCTGCGGAAGAATCGGCGGCTTGTTTCATGACAAGGGCGGGATTGTCCTTCGCAGGAGCGGGAGAGCCAGACGGAGCCGCCCCCCACGAAAGAGGTGTGCCGCCGGGTTGCAATTTGGCCGCAAGGGGGCTTCCATGGCCGGGATGAGATGCGGGAAGCTCCGGGCGCTGATGCTGGCTTTTGCGGGACTGGTTTGGGCTCTGCCAAGCCAGGCCCAGGAAGTGCTGACGCGGGCGGAGCAGGTGCGTGCGCTGCCGCCAGACCGGGCCATCACGAGTGTGCCGGTGGATGTGCAGGCCGTGGTGGGGTTCATCGAGAGCAACAGCAACGGTACGGTTTTCATCCAGGATGAGACAGGCGGCACCTTTTTCCGGGCGAGCGACCGTGCCCGCCCGATGAAGGTGGGCGACCGGGTGCATGTGCGCGGGATCAGCATGCCGGGTCTTTATCTCACCGGCATCAGCGCCAGTTCGTACGAGGTGCTGGGCGCGGGGCCGCCGCCTGTGCCGGCGCTGGCCGGGTATGAAGATCTGGCCACGGGCCGCTACCACTACCAGCTGGTGCAGGTGGAGGGCATCGGCCGCAGGCTTTCCATGCAGGAGGAGAACCACTCCGTACTGCATCTGGCGTTAGGCAGCCGGGTGGTGGAGGTGCGCGTGGATGCGCCGCTGCCAGAGGGCATGGAGCACTGGGTGGATGCGCGGCTGCAGGTGACTGCCCTGGCGGCCGGTGGCATCAATGACCGCCGGCAGTTGGTGTTTCCGTATCTGCGGGTGAGCGACTGGGATGCGATCCAGGTGGTGAAGCCGGCGCCAGAGGTGGCGGATCTGGAGATCCAGTCGGCAGCGCGGTTGCTGCGGTTTGACCCGGCACGCATGCCGGAGTTTGGCCACCGGGTGCGCACCGAGGGCACGGTGCTGGCGGCCTTCCCGGACGGGCAGGTTTTTATCCGTGATCACACCGCAGAGACGCCGGTGCCTTCGTCTCTGGAGCAACGGCCCAGCACGGCGGTGGAGGCGCGGCCTGCGGCCCTGGCAGTGAGGCTGGCACAGTATCTGCCGCTGCAGCCGGGCCAGAAGGTGAATGTGGCGGGCTTTCCCAACATGGAGGAATTCAGCGCCAGTCTGGCGGATGCAGTACTGGTGGGCATGCCCTCGGATGCGTCTG
>DASWXG010000413.1:0-4303 GCA_036405615.1 Prosthecobacter sp.
TAGCCAGATTGTGGTGGACGGCGGCGATTTTGTCCCGGCTCTGGGCATGAGCTTCAACCTGCTCGACTGGGGAACCCTCATCTCCCTCTCCAGCAACCTCGGCAGCAACTACCGGGACGGCAGTGCGGATGACACCACGGACCTGAACCTTCCTAACATTTCCGGCAGCGGCTTTGTGTGGGACATCAGCCAGTTTGCCACCTCCGGCATCATCGCCATCGCAGTGCCGGAACCTTCCCGCCTCATGCTGGCACTGCTCGCGGCCCTTGCCTGTTTCGTGCGCCGCCGGCGGTAGAAGGTTCTCTGCAAGAGTGTTTGCAGGTCTGCGCCTCCTTCGTTAGGAGAGGCCTTCCATGACTCTTGAAGAGCCCCAATTTTGGACCCGGCAGCTGCCGATTCTGTTCTTTGCCGCCGTCTTTGCCGCAGGTGTGATCTGCTGCAAATTTGATCTGCTGGCAAGGCTTGTACCTGCGAAGTTCCGCATTGGGGGCGTTCTGGGGGGCCTTGCCGGACTGGCGGCCATGGTCATGATCTCGGCGGCCTTTGAACCGGACAAGGCGGAGCTTTTCATTTATTCCGAACGGCCCGCCGAAGTGGAGGTCTTCATGGATGGCCGGCCGATCCGGCTCAAAGACCTGAGCGGTGCCTCAGCCGTGCCTTTGAGCACGGAAGGCCCCAACGTGCTGGAAGTACGGGAAGGCGGCGAAGCTGTCGTGAAGCAGGCGGTGGCAAAGGAAAGATATGCCGTCAATTGCTCAGCAACACGCCCCGTGGCTTGCATGCGCATCACCTATACCACAGATCGTGTGGCCGCCTATTTGCCGTCTGCACCGGACACCCGGTATCTTTTCCAAGGCATGGGCCGCGGTATCAGGAAGATCGAGATTCCAGAGAAGGATGCCCTGCTGGAGTTTTCTGAAAAACCGCCGCTCAGCCTTCCCGCGCTGACCCAGCGCAAAGACCCGGACAAGCATCTGACCCGCTACGGGTGGTGGCTGCATGCTGAGTGAACCCCGTTCTAAATCCGATGGCGCAGCCTGAACTGCTTGGGCGTCAGCCCGGTGCGTTTGCGAAATTGCTGGGTGAAGGCGCTCTGGTCGCAAAAGCCGTATTGAAGCGCGATCTCGATGATGGGTGCGGAGGTCTTGGCCAGGGCTTCTGCCGAGGCCTGGATGCGGGCGCGCAACAGCAGCTCGTGAGGGGTGATACCCAGCGTCTCTTGCAGCTTGCGGTGCAGGTGGCGTTCTGACAGGCCCACCATCCGCGCCAGCTCCGTCGCCTTCAGGTTCCTGTCGGTGCAGCGTCGTGCTTGCTTCACAGCCTCGGTGACTTCGCGCACATCGTGGTGGAGCATGCGCTCCTCATCCCGGCGGGTGATGCCCATGACGCCGATGATCTCGCCCTTGCGGTCCCGCACGGGCAGCTTGGTGGTGAGAAACCAGGCCAGATTCCGTTGCTCGTCATACCAGACCTCCAGGCGGTTGATCAGCGGCTTTCCCGTGCGGATGACGCGCTGGTCATCCTCGCGAAAGGCCTTGGCGACCTCCTCAGGGAACCAGCGTTCATCCGTGGTGCCGATCAGCTCGCTTTCACTGCGGATGCCAAAGCGGGGAAAGGTCGGCGTGTTGCAGGCGATGTGGCGGCCCTGGGCATCTTTCACAAAGAAAAACACGCCGGGCATGTGGTCAAAGACCGCGCGCACCGCCTGGGAATCGCCAATGCGGGCAAAAAACGCCTCCTGGATGCCGCTTCTCTTCATGGCAGGATTTTAACAAACATTGGCAGCCTGTCACCAAACAAGCCGGGGTGGCACGCGGTATATCTCCGCAAACCCTCCACCCTTTCCAACCCACCCATGCGCCCCCGCTTTGCCCCCATCCTGGCTTTGTGTTCGCTCACCGCCTCCGCCCTGCCCGGTGCAGCCACCGATCCGGAATTTCCACCGCAGCCTCCTGTCCAGCCGCTGACCGCGCAGCAGGAGGCGAAGAGTTTTCTGCTGCCGTCCGGTTATCGCATGGAGCTCGTCCTGAGCGAGCCGGATGTGGTGGACCCGGTGTGCATGGCCTTTGATGGCAACGGCCGTCTGTATGTGGCCGAGATGCTCACCTACATGCGTGACATTGATGGAACGGATGAGCTGGTCCCGAAAAGCCGTGTGTCGGTGCACTGGTCCAGCAAAAACGACGGCGTGTATGACCAGCACAAGGTGTTTGCCGACAACCTCCTGCTGCCACGCATGCTGCTGCCGCTGGATGACGGCATCCTCATCGGCGAAACGGATACCAATGACCTGTTCCTCTACCGGGACACCAATGGCGATGGCGTCAGTGATGAGAAGCGCCGTGTCTATGAGGGCGGCCCCCGGGGCGGCAACATGGAGCACCAGCCCAGCGGCCTTACCTGGACCCTGGACAACTGGCTTTACTCCGCCGTGAACAACTACCGGCTGCGCTGGAAGGACGGCATGCTGGTGAAGCAGGACATTCCCGGCAACGGCGGCCAGTGGGGCGGCACGCAGGATGACCAGGGCAAGTTCTGGGTGGTCAATGCAGGGGGTGAAAAAGGCCCGCTGAACTTTCAGCACCACATCCTCTATGGCCAGTCCCTGAACCGGAACCAGTTCGAGCCGGGTTTTGAAGTGGTGTGGCCCGCTGTGGGCCTGCGCGACTACCAGGGCGGGCCGGGCAAATCCCGTGAGGACAACACTCTCAATCACTTCACCGCCACCTGCGGCGGAGAAATCTACCGAGGAGACAAACTGCCTGCGGAGCTGCGCGGCAACCTCTTCTTTGCCGAACCGGTGGGACGTCTCATCCGCCGCACCAGCATCGAGGTCAAAGACGGTATTACGATCCTGCACAATCCCTATCCGCAGAGTGAATTCCTGCGCAGCACGGACGTCTGCTTCCGCCCCGTGGACATGAAGACTGCGCCGGATGGCACGCTCTTCATCTGCGACATGTACCGGGGCATCATCCAGGAAGGCAACTGGACGCGCGAAGGCAGTTACCTGCGCAAGGTCCTGCTTCAGCACAGCTTTGACAAGGTGACCGGCCGTGGCCGCATCTGGCGCCTGGTCCATGACTCTGCCAAACCGGCACCTGCGCCGCAGTTGCTGTCTGCAACGTCCACCGAGCTGGTGAGTCATCTGGCCCATCCCAACGGCTGGTATCGCGACACTGCCCAGAAGCTGCTGGTGCTGCGCCAGGACAAGAGCGTGGCCGGTGCGCTGGAAACCCTGCTGAAAACGGGTACAGATCCCCTGGCCCGGCTTCATGCCCTGTGGACGTTGGAAGGCATCGGCAGCCTGACTCCGGACCTGGTGCGGGTGGCGCTGAAAGACCAAGAGGCCCGTCTGCGTCACGCCGGCATCCGCGCCGCGGAAAGCCTGATAGCGGCAGGTGACAGCACCCTTCAGCCGGATGTGACCACGCTCGCCACGGATGCAGATCCCTCCGTGGCCATCCAGGTTTTCCTGACGGCGAAACTGCTGAAATGGAAGGACCACGCCAAGTTTATCAACGCCAGCGCGCTCACCAGCCCGTCGAAAGGCGTGAAGGAGATGGCAGCCCAGATCCTCACCAACAGCAGTGACTTCCCCAAGGAGTTCAATGCCGCTCAGAAAGAGGTGCTGAACCACGGGCAGGTCATCTACCAGGAACTGTGTTTCACCTGCCATGGCCTGGACGGCAAAGGCACGTTCATCGGTGCGCCGGGGGCGGAGATCGCCCTGGCCCCGCCGCTGTCAGGCTCCAAGGTGGTGCTCGGTCATCGCGACGGTTTGATCCAGGCGTTGCTGCACGGTGTCACCGGTCCGGTGAACGGCAAGACCTACCAGGGCCAGATGATCCCCATGGCGAACAATGACGATGCCTGGATCGCCGCTGTCACCAGCTATGTCCGCAACCGCTTCGGCAACTCGGCTTCCTTGATCGAACCTGCCGAAGTTGCCCGGGTGCGCGGAGACACGAAGGCCCGCTCCGCGCCGTGGACGGAAAAGGAACTGGCCGCTGCCGGGCCTGCCAAACTCACCAACCGCACCGCCTGGAAGCTGAATGCCAGCCACAAGCCTGAGGAAACCAAAGCACTGACCGATGGTGAGCTGAAGACCAGGTGGGACAGCGGCACGCCCATGAACAACAAGATGTGGCTTACCGTGGAACTGCCGGTGGAAACCCCGGTGTGCGGCGTGCGGGTGGACGGCCAGCGCAGCGGCGGTCATTTTGGCCGTGGGCTGCGCGTGGAAGTCTCCGCCGACGGCCAGCACTGGAGCAAGCCGGTTTACAATGGATCCAATGCCAGC
>DASWXG010000414.1:0-6090 GCA_036405615.1 Prosthecobacter sp.
CGCATGGGCGCCCGGCTGATCATTGAAAACCGCACAGACGGCCCCGGGGCCATCGCGCGCCTCAGCCTGCCTCTTTTGAAAAACAACGATCGCTAATCTTTAACCCTCCTCCCCCCAACCCTACCTTATGGACATCCTCATTGTTGATGACGAAGCCAGCATCCGTCGCGCCACCAGCCTCGCGCTGGATGCCGCCGGCCACTACGTGGAAACCGCCGAAAACGGAGCCGTGGCTCTCAAGAGCCTGAAGGAATCCTCCTTCGACCTGGTTCTTCTTGACCTTTATCTTGGCGAGGAAAGCGGCCTTCAACTGCTGGAGACCATCCGCAGAGAACACCCGGATGTGCACGTGGTGATTTTCACCGCCAACGCCACGATTCCAAATGCGGTGGAGGCGACCCGTCTCGGTGCTGTGGACTTTCTGGAAAAGCCCTTCAGCCCGGACCAGCTCCGCCAGTCGCTCAAGCGCATCGCCACCTTGCGCTCTCTCGAACGCAAAGTGGAAGAACTGACAACGGAGGTCCGCACCCACACACCACCACCGCAGGTGGCTTCACGGAATCCCGCCCTGCAGCGTCAGCTGGATGTGCTCTTCCGTGCTGCGGACACGCAGGCGTCCATCCTCATTTTGGGCGAGAGCGGCACGGGCAAAAGCATGATTGCACGAGCCATTCATGACCAGAGCCCCTATCGCGACAAACCCTTTGTGACCGTCAGCTGCCCCAGCCTTTCCCGAGAGTTGCTGGAGAGCGACCTGTTCGGCCACGTGAAGGGTTCCTTCACCGGCGCGCTTCGCGATACCTGGGGCAAGGTGAAGGCGGCTGACGGCGGAACGCTTTTCCTCGACGAAATCGGCGAGCTGCCTCTGGAGATCCAGCCCAAGCTTCTTCGCTTGCTGCAGGAGCGCGAGTACGAGCGTCTGGGGGAAACGACTTCCCGCAGCGCCAATGTGCGTGTCATCGCTGCAACCAACCGCGACCTGAAACAATGGTCCACAGAAGGCCGCTTCCGTGAAGACCTGTTCTACCGCTTGAATGTGATCTCGGCGACCATGTCGCCTCTGCGCGAACGTCCGGAAGATCTGATTGCCTGTGCGGACAGTTTCCTGAAGTTCTTTGCCGACCAGTTCCGCCGCAAGGTGAAGCGTTTCAGCCCTGCTGCCCTCATCGCCTTGCGGACGCATAGCTGGCCGGGCAACATCCGCGAACTGCGCAACGCCATCGAGCGTGCGGTGATTCTGGCTGAAGGGGAGGAAATCACTCCGCGTGATCTTCCTGAAGCGGCTGCAAACCTGGGCCTGAACGGCCATGAACGCGGAGCCGAAGTGGGACAGCGCATCAGCATTGAAAAGCTGGAGTGCGAGCACATCCGCCGGGTGATGGCCATCACTGATTCCTTGCAGGAGGCCGCCGAGGTCCTGGGCATTGATGCCGCCACACTCTACCGCAAGCGCAAGCGTTACCAGCTTGACGGCTGAATCTGGGCGGTGACCGCTTGATGAAGGAGAGGCTTTAGAGATAAAGCCTCTCCACCATGCCCAAGACTTTGGGACCCGGTAGCGTGCCGAACTCCATCTGGTTCATCGCATAGGCCAGGGCGATGCCGTTTTCGGGATCCGCGTAGGAAAGGCTGCCGCCTGCACCAGGATGACCGAAGGCTTTGCGGCTGGGGCCAAAATGCTGCCTCACTTTGCTGCCATCGGGCGCGAGCGGGTCTTGCATCACGCCCGCAGCAAAGGCGATGGGTTGCAGCAGCACGGTGTCGTCAGCTTGCGACAGCGGAGCCGACAGTTGTGCCATGACTTTTTCCGGAACGAAACGACGCCCCTGCCACTCACCGCCCTGGGCCAGCATGGCATAGAACTTTCCGAACCCCCGGGCACTGCCGACGCCGCCCATGCTGGCAAAACCCGGGGCCCACAGGGCGGGGGTGTTGTATTCACTGACGGCATTGATGCCGGAGGGGCTGACAAAGGTACGATGGGTCAGGCTGGCGCTGCTGTTGAAGGCCTTCAAAAACGGGTCGCCGCTGTTTGCCAGGGAGATCTTGCCTGGGTAGACGGGCGAAACTCTTGGCCAGTGCTCTTCGGGCAGTCCGATCCAAAACTCCAGGGCCAGGGGGGCGCCAAAAACCTCCTGAAAGAACTGCCCCAGAGACACTGCCCCGGTGACGCGGCGAACCACCTCATCCATCAAAAAGCCAAATGTTCTCGCATGATAGCCCTGCTGGGTTCCTGGCTCCCAAAGAGGTGCCTGTTGCTCCAGGGCATGGATGACCCCGGCATAGTCTGAAACGGGAACCTTCTCATCCAGCGCACAAAGACCTGCTGTATGGCTCAGCAGGTGCGCAAAGGTGACGTGTTCTTTTCCTCCTGCCGCAAACTCAGGCCAGACTCGCGTCACCGCATCTTCCAGCACCAGTCCGGCTTGGTCGAGCGCCATCAGGCAGCACACGGCTGCAGGTGCCTTGGTGGAGGAGAACACCGGCACAAGCGTGTCCGCTGTCCATGGCCGGGTGCCTTGGCGGTCACAAGCGCCCTGGGCGAGCGACAAAACTTCTTCGCCCTGCTGCCAGATCGAGACCGAAGCGCCGATCTCTCCCCGGCTGATGAAGTTGTCGTGAAACCACTCAGTGACAGCGGCCTTGGCGGAAGCGGAAATTTCGTGCATGAAGGGGATGCTATTCCAGCAGGCTGCGCAGCTTGTCCAGATCCGGGTCTTTGCGCGCATGGCTGCGCAAGCTGCCATCCATTTCAAAAGACTGCTTGAGCAGTGGCAGCGCTTTTTCGTCCTGGCCCAGGCAGGCCAGGTAGCAGCCCAGGTTGTAGTAGTAGACCGCTTTGGTTTTCAGCGCAGCCGGGCCACGGGCAAGAAGGTCGAGAGCTTCTGTCGTCCTTCCTAGTTCGTGCAGGCAGTAGGCGGCGTGGATGAATCCTCCGGGCTCATCTGCCTCCAGCGAGCAGAGTTTTTGGGCCAGCGCCAGTGCGGCAACCCACTCATGCTCGCCCATCAGGCACAGGACTGTCAGTTCGATGACATCCACGCGGGCACCTGCTGTGGCGGGGAGGTGCGACAGTTCCGCACGGGCCTCTTTGGGGAGCCCCAGCTCTACATAGCCCTGGGCGGCCAGGATGCGTCGTTCCACTTCATTCATCGTCTTGCAGGATTCATGGTTCTGCCGGGCTGGCAAGTCAAAGGGCAGGACGTTCAGGGCACCTCTTTCTTCTTGCCCGGGTCGAAGAAAATCTTCACTTCCGCCTCGGTGGTGCCGAGGATCTGCTGCGCACGTTTCAGGGCATTGCGCGTGGCCACATTTGGGTTGCTGGGGCTGGCGAGAAAGAGGTTGTCCTTGCCGATGACGTCCACCATGCCGGAGTCACGCAGCACCCGATAAATGTCCTTCATGACACCGCTGATGATGAGGTCGCGCCCGTCGGCGCGGAGCGCACGCACCAGATCCTCCAGAGCCATCACGGAGGTGGCATCCATATGCCGGGCATTCTTCAGGCGCAGGATGATGATGCGCAGGTTTGGGTCCACGCAGGCCTGCTGTACCTGACTGCGAAACAGCTCGGCCGCGCCAAAGAACAGCTCTCCTTCGACATGAACGATGGAGATGGCCGGATTTTGCCGGATGCCCGGCTGGGTGGCCTCGGCGAGGTTGCCCTCCTGGTTGAACTCATATTCCACCAGGGAGGGCCGGCTGGCCTTCCGCAGATACAGCATCAGCGAAATGCCAACGCCGGTGAAAATGGCCACATGCAACGGCACCATCAGCGTGGCGACCAGGGTGATCAAAAAGGTGAAGGCATCCGAACCTGTCGCCTGCAGGCAGATGCGGATGTGCCGCTGGTGGATGATGGAAACCGCCACGCAGATGATGAGCACGGCCAACGAGGCCTTGGGCACATACCCCACGGCGCTGCCGAGGGTCAGTGCACCGAGAAGGCAGACAAAGCCGTTGATCATGGAGGCCACCGGCGTCCGGGCTCCGCTGGAAAAATTCAGCGCACTGCGGGTCAGTGAGCCGGAGCAAGGCATGCCGCTGAGGTAGGCACAGGAGAGATTCGCCATGCCCACGCCGAACATGTCCTGGTTCGGATCCACCCGCTGGCCTTTCAAACCCGCGAGCGTCTTGCCCATGGAGGCGCTCTCCAAAGTGGCGAGAAAAGCGAGGGCCACAGCAAGGCCAAAAAGGCGGCTGAAGTCAGACAGAAACTTGGGGGAGGCAAAGTCCGGGAACGGGGGCAGAAGATCCAGCCAGGTGAAGCGGGCATCTTGAAAGGTGGCGATGTCCAGATTCAGAGATTTCATCCCCAGGCCGATGAAGGAAGCGGCCACCAGAGACAGGGCCAGCCCGGGCCATGTCGGACGCAGCTTGCGCACCGTGCCATAGATCGCCGCCGTCAGGGCCGCCACCAGGAGGCTTTGCCAGTGGGTCTGGGTGATGTTTTGCAGCAACTGCCAGACGATGCCGGGAAAAGTGCGCGGCTGGAAAATCTGGCCGTCAGGCATCTCCACCCGGGTGCTGATGCCCAGCACATTGCCCGCCTGATTGGCGATGATCAGCAGGGCTGCGCCGCTGACGTAGGCAACCATCACCGCACGGCTGATGTACTGCGCGAGTTCCGCCACTTTCAAGAAGGAGCCGATCAGCAGCAGCGTGCCGACCATGAAGACCAGCAGCGGCATGAGACTCACCTTGTCCAGATACGCATCCGCTGCGAAGTAGGAAAAGATCATGAAGGCCGTGGCATTGGTCGGACCGAGCACCGTAAAGCGGGAACTGAGGAACAATGCGCCGACAATGCCCGCCACGGCCGAGCAGGTGGTGCCAAACTGCAAAGGCAGGCCGGCAATGGCCGCATAGGCCATGCCCTGAGGGATGTCCAGGAGGGCTACCGAGGTGCCTGCCTTCAGGTCAGACTGGAAACGTTTGGGGCCGTAACCCTTCAACCACCTGCGGAAGGGCAGGGGATCCAGCCCGGTGTCCGCCAGATTTTCATGCAGCCATGACCGTCCTTGCCGCGCCAGGTGGCGCGCTATCTGCCACCAGGAGGGAGTGGAAGAACCGGACATGTGTATGCTACGGGTTGCGGAGTGTCGGGAGGCAAAGCGCCGGGTCCAATGTTATTCGTCGCCACCTGCCTGTTTGTCTCGCTTTTCCGAATCTTCACGGCATGAAAATCTTTCAGTCGCGGATGATGGACAGGTTTCCGGCGCGCATCGGGGGTGGACGGTTTGGTCTTTCCCTCTAGACTGAATTCGCTATCTGGGGTCCTGTCCGCCCAGCCTTCCTTTCCTCTGTCACATGCCCGCCCCGAAAAAGACCGCCTCTGAAAGCCAGATTCACGTCATTCTGGGCACGGATGATGCCCGCGTGAAGGAGATGGCGATGAAGACGGTGCAAAAGCTGACTCCGCCTGGAGCGGATGAGTTTGCCAATGAGATTGTCGAGGGCAATGCCGACAATGCGGAACATGCCGGGCAGATCTGTTCCAATGTCATTCTGGCCCTGCAGACCATGCCCTTCTTCGGCGGAGCCAAGGTGGTCTGGCTTAAAGGTGCCAACTTTCTGGGCGACAGCCAGACAGGCAAGTCCCAAGCAGCGGTTCAAGGATTTGAAAACATCCTGGATGTGATCGAAGCCGGACTGGGACCCGACGTGAAATTTGTGCTCAGTGCCAACGTCATCGACAAACGGCGCACGGCCTACAAGCGTGTCAGCAAGCTCGCCGACATCCAGGTTTTTGACAAACCCGACACCAGCAAGGCTGGCTGGGAGGGGGCCGTGATGGCCCAGGCCACCCAGAAAGCCCGCGAACTGGGGCTGACTTTTGAAAGCGGTGCCTTGGACCTGCTGGTGCAGATGGCCGGCGATGACACCCGCCAGCTCGAGAACGAGATTGAAAAGATTGACCTCTACCTTGGCGAGCGCCGCCGGTGCGGCATCAACACCGTGCGCGGTCTGGTTTCGCTGAGCCGTGCGGGCGTTATATGGGAGATTGGCAATTCCATCGGGTCCCGGGACTTGCAGCGTTCTCTGGAACTGCTGGGGGTGTTGCTCTACCAGGGGCAGAATGCCATCGGC
>DASWXG010000415.1:0-9016 GCA_036405615.1 Prosthecobacter sp.
GGGCCGGGGCGCTGAGTTTCCACCCCAGCCCGATGATCAAAAGGGCAAGGAGGCAGAAGCCGAAAAAGGGCAGCGGGGCTTTCACAGGCCGGGTTTATCTCAAATCCGCTGGGGGGCGTCGAGAGGTCTTGTCAGAGATGCGGCAGAGGTGCCTGCGTTTTTGCCGGATGAATGCGGTCATGCATCCGTGAGTTGCTTGCGGTTGAATTTCAAAGAGGGCCGCGCATGATCCTTTTCCCCCCATTTTTTGGTCTGCTTCATGCCTGGATGCAGCCGTTTTGTGCGGGGAAACCGTTATTTCGCCTGTTCCTCTTTGACTTCTCCTGCCGTAATCCATTCCAAACCCCATGCTTTTCTCCATTCAGGCAGCCAGTATCCGCAGCGGATTGAGTCCGCACGTGATCCGCATCTGGGAGCGGCGCTATTCCGCGCTGACCCCGACGCGCACGGGGACCAACCGGCGCATGTATTGCCATGAGGAGATCGAGAGGCTGCGGCTGCTGCGCGAGCTGACGGAAAACGGCCACCGCATCGGCAACATCGCCGGGATGGGCATCGCGCAACTGGAGCAGGCGCTGCGCCAGACGTTTGCGCGGCCCGCCACGGTGGCTCCCGATGCCAGCGCGCAAAGCTGTGCGGCCCCGGAAACGGAGAGCGACTATGTGGGCCTCTGCATCCGCGCGGCGGAGGCGTATGATGCGGAGCGTCTGCGCAGGCTGTTGCAAGGAGCGCGTTTGCAGTTCGGTCCGCGGGGGATGATGCAGAGCATCATCTGCCCGTTCATCCAGCAGGTGCGGCAGGCGAGCGAGGAGGGCAGGCTGAGAGTGGCGCATGAATACGTGGCCACCTCTGTGCTGCGGGATTTTCTGACCGGGCCTCTGGCCGGCTGCCAGCTGGCGACGACGGCGCCGGAGATTGTGATTGCCGCACCCAAGGCGGGCTACTGCGAGGTGGGGGCCATGCTGGCCACGGCCTCTGCGCGGGAGCTGGGCTGGCGGGTGACGTATCTCGGCCCGGACCTGCCGGAAGAGGACATTGTGGCCTGTGCACGCACGCGGCATGCGCGCGCCATCGCCCTGAGTGTGGGCTGCCCGGAAAAATGTCCGGCCACGGAGGCGCGGCTGCGCAAGATCCGCCAGCTGATGCCGGAAAGCATGGCCCTGGTGGTGGGTGGCAAGGCGGCACCCGGGTATCTGGAACTCATCCAGGACCTGCCCATCTTCTGGGCCTACGATCTCTCCAGCCTGGACCAGCTGCTGCTACAACTCTCCACGACCCGGCACCCGAAAGGGTGAGGGGGCAGGTCAACGGAGGCGACGCACCACTTCAAAGTCTCCCGGGCTCCAGCTGCCGTCAGCGGGCGCGTAAGGCAGCACATGGCCCTGGATGACAGGGTTGCCAGCATAGCTGGACAGACAGCCTATAAGGTTGCGACGGCGGCGTCCGTCGACACCCCCAGGGAGTTCAAAGAGCTGGTCCACCTCGCCGGTAACAAGGCCGGTGGCGGCCTGCACGCGGATGGCCGCGCGGTAGCTGGTGCTGAGGATTTTCAACTGCCCTTGCAGGTTGTAGCTGACCTCGCCCGCGTTTGAAAGACCCAGGCCATCCACCCGGATGACACCCGGGCCGGAGAAGCCGTCGAGGTCCGGTGTGGAGTTGGGCAGGAAACCCATGTGAGTCAGGCTGCCATCGCCAATCTCGGCTTTGGTCGGTTTACGTGGCGGCGTGTAGCGGCCCCCGGATGTGTCAAAACTGTGCCGACTGAGATCAGCCAGCTGGTAGAGCACGGTGCCTGTGAGGATGTCACCCATGCTGTGAGAAATCCACCCGGCCGCGATAAGGCCGCCACGCACGTGCTTGGGCATGTAGCACTGATAGTTATACTCGCCGTCCGATTCGGCGCGGAGGAGTGGGGTAGAAAAAGTCACCCGGTTGCGGTCAGGCAGGATGGCGACACCCGACATCTGCCCGCTGCGGTTGACACCCGCCAGAAGGACACCTTTGCCACTGCCTGTGAGGGTGGCGGTGTAGCGGCCTGTCAGAGGTTGCGGGTTCAATGCGCCATAGGTGGTGGCTTCACGCAGCGGGTCGCCGCCGAGGGAGTTGCCATTTGTGGAGAGTCCATAGTACCATTCATTGGCGCTTGCGAAGAGCTCCAGAGTCAGATCTGGGAGCTTCTCTTCTCCCGGCCAGTTCTTGTGAGGAAAGGTTCGGGTGTAAGCGGCTGTCTCATCCAGCTTTCCCGCCAAGGGATAACTGCGGCCATCATATTTGAGGCTGGCGGTGAAGCTGCCGCTGGCCTGCATGCGAATGGAGAATTCACCGAGGTAGGAGTCTGAACCGAGTACTGCCTTCCGGGTCATGGTCTTCATTTTGACCAGTCCCAGCGTGAGTTTGCCATTGAGGACCGGTTCTTCCTCTGGCAGATCCAGCGCGATATGATAGGTCTGGCCTTTCACGGCCCAAAAGGTGACGCGTGCGACGCCACCGTAGGCTGCGGCATTGCCGTCATCCCAGGCGCGTGCGCCGTAGAATTGCAGCCCGGCTGCTGAAGCGCCTTTGAACACGGCGACGAGGGCCTTTGCCGGCCCGCCTTTCACGCGCTTTGCATAAGTGGAGCAAAAACCGGTTTCGGTGGCAGTCCATTTCCACCAGGCTGTCTTGCCCGCATTGGCTGGGTGGTTAATGGCCGGTTCTCCGGCATCGCCAAACAAGCTGAGGTCGGTGGCCGGGGAAGTGCCGTATTTGTCAATCACCGTGGCATTTTCGAGGGAGTCGGAACCTCCGCCAAAGCCCAGGGCGGTGGAGGTGGCAAGGGCGCAGGCAAGTCCTAAAGAGCAACAAAAACGACGGAGTGACATTGCCCATGAATCGCCCGAAAAGCGCAGGTTTCCAGTGGATTTCATGGCCTGGAGCGGGAGGGAGCTGCGCGCCGAGCCCTCGCGGCCTGCCTTTTTGCAAGGGGAAGGGGGCTTTGCGTTTGATTGACACACCGGGGCCAGCCGCTAGGCTCGTTGCCCAGCCATGCTCCTCTACCGCACCACCCAAGGCCCTTACCTGCACCATGCCAGCCACTGGTTTCACCTGACCGGCCAGGAATGGGATGCGCTGTTCAACCACGCAGACCTGCTGGCTTACCTGGAAGAGGCGGCCACCACCTACACGGCGGTTCCTGCCCCGGCTGAAGACACTCTGCTGGCACCTCTGGGCACGCAGGAGGTGTGGGCTGCGGGGGTGACCTACTACCGCAGCCGCACGGCGCGCATGGAGGAGAGCAAGGATGCGGGCGGCGGCACTTTTTATGACCGCGTGTATGCGGCGGAGCGCCCGGAGATCTTTTTCAAAGCCACCCCCCAGCGTGTGGCGAAGCCGGGGCAGGCGATGCACCTGCGCGGCGATTCCAAGTGGATGGTGCCGGAGCCGGAACTGACACTGGCGATCAATTCGCGTGGTGAGATCATTGGTTATACCGTGGGCAACGACCTTTCCTGCCGCGACATCGAGGGGGAAAACCCGCTGTATCTGCCGCAGGCGAAGTGCTTCAAGCTCTGCGCTGCGGTGGGACCGTGCATCCTGGTGACACGGCAGACGCTGCCGCAGGAAACGGTGATCGCGCTGAAGATCGAACGCGGCGGCAGCGCGGTGTTTGAAGGCAGCACGACGCTGGACCAGCTGAAACGCACGCCGGCGGAACTGGCGGGTTTCCTTTACCGCGACAACACTTTCCCCACCGGTGCGCTGCTGATGACGGGGACGGGCACGGTGCCAGGGGATGACTTTACCCTGCACAGCGGCGATGTTGTCAGCATTTCGATTGATGGCATCGGCACGCTGGTGAATCCGATGGGCTGAGTTGAGTCCGCGTCGTTCGTCCGCCAGTCCCCGGCCTGTTTTCACACGTACTCTCAGGGGTCGTCCGGCGGCCGGTTTTCCTTTTCCAGAATCGAATCGAACCGAATCCAATCTTTCTCCTTTCACACACTCTCTCTTTTTCTTTCCCCTATGATCACTGGCCATCAATTCATTGCCGGGCGTGAAGCCCCCTGCGACCACGCGCCTTTCCACGCTGTCAACCCGACCACGAACGAGAGGCTGGAGCCTGCCTTCTGCGAGGCCACGGCCGCCCAGGTGGATGAGGCGCTGCGCGCTGCGGATTCCGCCTTTGACGCGCTGCGCACGGCTGCCCCGGAGACGCGGGCGCTGCTGCTGGAGACGCTGGCTGAGGAAATCCTGGCACTGGGCGATGCCCTGCTGGAGCGCGCCCATGCGGAGACGGCCCTGCCCATGGCCCGTCTGACCGGTGAGCGCGGCCGCGCTGTGAACCAGTGCAAGATGTTCGCCGCGCTGATCCGCGAAGGTTCATGGGCGCAGGCGAGCATTGACCGTGCACAGCCGGACCGCCAGCCGCTGCCGAAGCCGGATGTGCGCCGGGTCCTGCTGCCCATCGGCCCGGTGGTGGTGTTTGGCGCCAGCAATTTCCCCTTTGCCATCGGCGTGGTGGGCACGGACACGGTTTGCGCTCTGGCCGCCGGCTGCCCGGTGGTGGTGAAGGGCCACCCGGCGCACCCGGGGACGTCTGAACTGCTGGCCCGCGCGGTGTTCAATGCGCTGCGCCGCACCGGCCTGCCAGACGCTGCTTTCTCCATGCTGCATGGACGCGGCACGGAGATCGGCACGGAGCTGGTGAAACATCCGCTGACCCAGGCGGTGGCCTTTACGGGATCTCTGCGTGGCGGCCGTGCGCTGATGGATGTGGCGGCGGCGCGTCCGCACCCGATTCCTTTCTACGGTGAGATGGGTTCCATCAACCCTGTGTTTGTTCTGCCGGGCGCACTGAAGGAGCGTTCTGCCAAGATGGCGGAAGCCTACATCGGCTCTGTGACCATGGGTGTGGGCCAGTTCTGCACGAACCCGGCCATTGTGGTGGGGCTGCAGAGCGCGGAGCTGAACAGCTTCATCGAAAACGCGGGCGAGTTTGCCACCAAGGTGCCGCCACAGTCCATGCTGCACCGGGGCATCTGCGAAAGCTACGATGCGGGCACGGCGGTGTGGGCGACCATCAACGGCCTGCAACTGGCGGGCCAGTCTGAGGCGGAGCCGAACAATGATGCCACCCAGGCTGCCTGCCGCATTTACACGACGACTCTGGATGTGCTGCAGGGCCATGAGGAGCTGCGCCGGGAGGTCTTCGGGCCTTGCTCCATCATCACGCAGGCTCCGACCCTGGATGAGCTGATGGACTTTGCCCGCGGGCTGGAAGGCCAGCTGACGGCGGCGATCCACGGCACGCCGGACGACCTGCGCGAGTTCGCGCCGCTGGTGCGCATTTTGGAACGCAAGGTGGGCCGCATCATCTTCAACGGCTTCGGCACGGGCATCGAGCCCTGCCCCTCCATGCACCACGGCGGTCCTTACCCGGCGGCCAGTCACAGCTTTTACACCAGCATCGGCACGGGCAGCATCTACCGCTTTGTGCGTCCGGTCTGTTATCAGGGCTTCCCGGATGACTGCCTGCCGGAGGCTCTGCAAAACGGCAACCCTACGCAGTCCCTGCGCCTGGTGGACGGTGCCTACACGCGCGATCCGGCGTGAGGGGAGATGGGATACATGAGATGGAGCGAGCGCCCCGGTGGCGCTCCTGCTTCTGGCTCTGCAGATGGGGCAGGCAGCGGGGCCTGCCTCACTTGTTATTGACTAAATGTTTCTCTTTTCCAGGGGCATTGCAAATACATGATAGCCTTTTGTTGATGAATGGCTCATGGCGTCCAGCCTTTGTAAACTGCTCTATCTGAATCGCCGCGTGGAATTTTTTTTGGTTTTTCCAGTCGCCTCTGCCGATGGTCTGCTGCTAGGTCGGACACAAGTTTTTTATGACAGTTGCTGACAATCTTCGTGCTCGTTTCTCGGAGCTATGGAAACAGAGTCTCGTCGTTATTTTGTTTCTGATAGGATGTCAGACGTTGGTATCGCATTTCAACTCGTGGGATTTTTTGCTGCCCTTCCATAAGCGTGATATTGTCTCCCTTCTTGGTGTCCCTTTCGTGGCTTTGGTGGCGTCCGTCCTTGGCTTCTTATTTGGCCAGAAAATATGGGATGATCTGAGTGTCCCCTTGAAACACTGGACTTCGCGAAGGTGGTGGACAGCCGGAGCTTGTGCCCTTCTTTTCAATTGTGTGGGACCATTTCTGGATGTCGTTCATACGCCCCCCAAATGGACCGAGTTTACCTCCGCTTTATGCAGGGGGGATGCCACCTCTCATGTTCCGGCAAGAAAACTTGTCGAAGAGCTCAGGCTTATTGAACCTGGTGCAGCATCAATGCTGGAAATGGCTGTGGACGTGTACGAAATCAGAGCCCAAAAAAGTCATGCCCTAAAACCGGTGCCATCTGTCCAGCTTGGACTGCTCGTCCGTCAATTGAGAACGATTGACTCGGGAGCAAGCCAGTATCTTGAGGTTCTCAGACAGTTTGCTCTGGCTGAAGCCTGTCACCTTGCCTTGGAGGGGATTCCCAACCCCAGTCTTATACAACAGCTTGCAACGGAAGCTCGCTCATGTTTCCAGAAAGTCGTGTTGGCAGGCTTGCCGGCGGCTCCCGCCCAGTTAGTGCAATCAGCTCTCATTAATCGGGTCAATATACTGCTGACGATCGGAAACAACGTAGGGGCTTTGGAAGAATTAAATGCCTTGAAAGGCAAGATCACAAATGCCGCTATTTTTAGCCGCCGTGCTCGTGCATTTTATGGGATTGGCGATTTGGATAAAGCACTGGCCGACTGTCAGCAGTGGATTGAAATCCTAAATACTCCTTCAGGACCTTCTGACTTATCATCTCAGGGAACTGCTGGTGGCAACGAAATGGCTACGGCGCTACAATATCAAGCATGCCTTTTGACCTCATTGGACCGGTCGGGAGAAGCTCTGCAACTGCTGTCGGATAGCAAATTGTTGGAGCCCTTTTTAGATCCCCAATTGTCCGTGCTTCGCGTTGTCGTTGATCTGATAGCGAATAGACCTCCGTCAGAACCAGCCGAGAAGGAAGAATGGCTTCTTTCCAAGCATTGGGAAATTATGCGAAGCAAGTCCTTTGAAAAAAAGGAGAAGCTCTTTTTGACTGGTCTGATTCTGTTACGTGCTGGAAAGCCGGATTTTGATGAAGCATTTATGGCGTTAGCACAAGAAGAAATGCCTCTCGATCTTTCTTCAAAAGAGATGGGTAGGAAATTGGCCTTTGGCCGGCTGCGAGGTTTCTCCCGCAAGATCGAAGAACTCGTTAAACGGTGGCTACCAGAGCAAAAAACATAGGCAACCAAGAGCCATAAGGCTTCTGGTTGCCCATGAATTCCAATTTCTTGGAAAGAGGTTAGCAGGTGAGAGTGCGGTCCATAATTGTTATTCGTTTGAGTAAACGGCAGCGCCGCATCTATTTATCACACACGACATTATTCTTTGGGAAATCCTTGGCTACCTGAGCATCTTTTAGCCGTGACTGTGGCGTGATTGGAGGAAGAGAGGCGAGGGCTGGGGCCGACGGCCGCGGAGTTTATAAGGTAGAGGAGGCTGATGAGCCAGTTCTCGCCGAGGTTTTCCCGGGCCTCGGCGTTCGGGCGGGTTACTTGGTGGCGTTGGCCTTGGGTTTGGCCGGGGCGGGGGGCTTGGGCTCGACGTAGGGTGGATTGGTGTAGGCACCAGGGGCCACTTCTTTGAGGTTGGCGGGGACGTCGGCCTGGACCTGGCCGAGGGCCCAGCGGACGCCGCCGACGAGGATGTCCTGGAAGACGGGGTTGGTCCAGATGTCTTCGCGGTGGCCCATGGCGGTGTACCAGACGCGGCCGTTGCCTTCTTTGCGGGCCCAGGTGCTGGGGAAGGGAGGGCGCTTGTATTCGTCGCCCTTCATGGCGGGGGCGTCCATGACGCTGAGGACGTGGATGTCCGGGCTGAAGTCCTTCAGGGAGTACCATTCCTCGTGGAAGCTGTAGTCGCTGCCCACTTTTTCAAAGCCGGGGAACTTGGGGTTCTCGACGGTGTTCTTTACGCTCTGCTGGGCGCCGTGTTTGATGAATTCGCCGCCGAGGAAGCGGACATACGGATCTGCCTGCTCGCCGTGGTTGAGGTAGCGGTCCGGGCCTTTTTTGGATTCGTTGTTGGTGTGGAAGGTGTCGCTGGCGGAGTGGGTGCCGATGAAGCCTTTGCCGGACTTCACATAGTCAAAGAGGGCCTGCTTGCCTTCGGCGGACATGGGTGGCTGTTTGTCAGTGCCTTCTTCGAGGAGGTTGCCGGTGGTGTAGAAGAAGACGGCGTCGAACTGGGCGAGGTAGTCTTTGCTGAATTTGGAGCCGTCTTTGGAGAATTCGAACTCCCAGCCGTTTTTGGAGCCGAGCTCCAGCAGCACTTTTTCGGCATAGCTGGGCTGGCCGTTTTTCCAGGAGATGACGCTGTGCTCAAAGCCGCTGGACTTGGAGAAGAACAGGATGCGCGGAGGTTTGGCCGCTGGTGCGGCGAAGATAAGGCTCAGCGCAAGGCCGAGGCAGACGAGCGGGGCGAGGATTTTGGCGATCATGGCTGGTGGGTGGAGTTTTAAAAGGGCGGAGGGCGGAGGGCGGAGGGCGGAATTTTTATCTGGGGGGACGAGGCTGTATAGCGGGAATGCGGAAAAAGAAGTGTGGGGAGGGGGCGTGGTGAGATAAGCCAGCGCGTGGGAAAGAGACGGCAGGATGCCGTCACTCCTTGGGGCGCGCGGCGGAGGACTGGGCGTGAGGCCATCCTGGCCTCATGGGGAACGGGAAAGAGACGGCAGGATGCCGTCTCTCCTTGGGGAGGGGCGCGACGGGAAAAAACAAAACCCGCGCTGCGCGGGGCAGGGCGGGTTTTGAAAGAGGGGCGGGGAGGGCCTAACCAACAAGAGGTGGTTGCCTCCGGTGCCGGGCGGCGGACCGCTTGAGATCCATCAGGTGGTTTCCAGGCCGCGGGCCATGACCACCTTGCCGGTGCGCACGGTTTCGCTGATGTCGAACTTG
>DASWXG010000416.1:0-5046 GCA_036405615.1 Prosthecobacter sp.
AGGCAGGCCCGTCTCGGACAGCGCCTTGACGGTTCCGCCCGGCTCGGCTAGTACTCCGCGCCCCCCTGTTCCGTCATGACCGAAAACTATCTTCCCGTCCTTTTGCAGATCCTCATCGCAGGTGGATTTGCCGGCGTCACCCTGCTGATCTCTGTGCTTTTGGGCAAGTCTGCCAAGCGCAACGTCATCAAGGACAGCGCGTATGAGTGCGGCATGCTGCCCCTCAGCGAAGGCCAGCCACGGTTCAGCGTGAAGTTTTACATCGTCGCCATGCTCTTTGTCCTTTTCGACATCGAAGTGGTGTTCCTCTACCCTGGTGCCATCATTTATCGGGACTATCTCCTCGCCTTTGGCACCGGCATTGCCTGGGCGGCTTTGGGCTTCATCTCCATCCTCGGCGTGGCTTTCGTCTACGCCTGGCGCAAAGGTGCCCTGGACTGGAAGAACTGAGTTTTGTTTTTTGCACCGGATTCCGGTGACTGACAAAAACCCCGCCGCAGCGAACCTGCGGCGGGGTTTTGTTTTTGGATGCCGGGCTAGCAAAGCCAGGACGCGTTTCAGAGGCGGCGGCGCACCAGGATGGGGCTCGGCTGAAGATCGTCTGCGGAAGGCGGAGGACCCACATTCGGACTCACGGCGGCAGGCAGCTCGTCCTCCATGTCCCAGGGGCCCAGCTTGGTGGCGGCGAACACATTGAAGGGAGCATAGAGGGTGATGACCTCGCCGGAGCGGCGGTTGCTGGAATCCTTGAGCGAGAAGCGGATGCGGGAGCCGGTGAACTCGGCCCCGGTTTCGTCAATCTTCAACTGGATGGGGGCCACAGCCAGGCCGCTTGGGCTCACTGCGGACAGGATCACATCGCCATTGGGTGCGATCTCCAGGGTGCGGCGCAGATTGCGCTGGATCACCTTCCAGGAGGCATTGGCCGTGTTTGCAGCCCCCATGCGCAGGATCTCCGCCACGGTGAAGGGTTCCAGGGTCAGCTCTGTGCGGGTCAGCAAGGTCAGCCCGGAGGAGGTGCCCCGGATGAGGACCTGCTCTGCCACGGTGAAAAGGTCTTCACCCGAGGTCACCGGGCCGAAGTCGCTTTTGTAAGTGATGCTGAGAGGCAACGGTTTATTGGCCGTCAGGCTGCGCGAGAAGAAGCGGGCTGTTCCCGGAGGGATGGTTGCGCCGGTCAGCAGTTCGGTGGTCCCCGTTTTCACACTGCCCACCGTCCACTGGGCGGAGTTGATGATAGTGAAGCCACGGGCCCGTGAAGCAAACGAGACCACCTGGAAGTTTGGCTGCAGCCGGCTGCGGACCGGACTGTCACACACCAGAGTCGGGGTGCCGGAGATAGCCCCGTCTGGAATGGTGAAGCGGATCAGGCGTGGGGCCACATAGGTGACCGGGACAGAGGCGGACATGCCCAGCGAGGTGCGGAACTGCACCCGGGAAACCTGCAGCACCTCTCCAAACACCGCCCCGCCAAAGGTGGTGGAGTCCACCCCCAGGTTGGCAAGGACCGACTCTCCGACCGGCGCGGAGGCCGGAGCGTAAGAAGTGATGATGGGCATGCCGGTGGTGGAGGCCACGGAGGTCTGGGCGGAGAGGGAATTCACCAGACCGAGTGACAGGGCCAGCAAAGCCGTCAGGCTAAGGAACGAGGAGCGTTGTGTTTTCATAAGCGTGTGTGTTTTGAAGATGAAGTTCTAGAGATCGCCGACCCGCCATCGGGCCTTTGTTCACATCCCAGATGCACACCGCCCGGGGAACTTGCGCAGATTGGAGAAAATATTTTCAGGAGATCTCCGGGGCACGCTTTCGCCGCCTGCGCAAGGAGGTCATCTCTGCGGAAGGGCGCGGTGCTTGAGACGCACCCCGGGCACCCATCATCTCCCCATCCGTTCCGGGAGTTTCCAGCCGGGAGATTGACACTTGCGGAGCTCAACCTGCCGCGTCGCAGGAAGCAAAACTCCTGACAACACCGGAATTGAAAACATGAGGCGAATGCTGGCCTAACAATAAGAAGCGTTGAATCCGTCAATTCTGGAAACACAAAAAAGCTCCGCCGGTTTCCCGGCGGAGCTTTTGGGTGAGGCTGTTTGATCAGGGAGTTGGGGGTTCAAAGACCAGGCCGTCGCCGACGATGAAGCTGGGCAGGAAGCCGTTGGGATTGCTGAGGGTGATCACGGCATTGGCGTGGGTGGAGCCGTTGGTGTTGCGCATCGGCACAGCGATTTCGTTGACCAGGTTGGCCCAGTTGGAAGGCTCGTTCACCGTGCCAGTGGCAACCACGGTCTGCGGGTCTCCCTGCCAGCGGCGGAAGGTCATATTACCGTTGGTGATGTCGGAGATGAAATCGTAGCCTTCAAAGAAACCGGTCAGGACATTCAGGCCCATCCAGCGGGAGGTCATGGAGCTGCCACTGACGGTGAAACTGGGAGTGGAGCGCAGCATCTCACGGGCGGTCAGCCGGGCCACGGTGGCTGAGACCGGGAAATGCCCCTGGGCATTGATGGCGGCTCGGGCTGCCACGACTCCTGCATCGCGGCCCAGGATGGGGCGCTGGCGGTTGTGGCCGATGAAGTAGATGATCCGGTAGTTGCTGCCGGCCGGGAGGCCGATGTCCGCCACCTGTCCCGGGGCGACCACCTGGTTGGCCCCCAGTTTCTCCACACCGTTCACCTGGATGCTCACCACGTTATACTGGCTGCGGTTGTCCACCGCGATGCCCAAGGTCACCACCGTGAAGGTGCCGGTGGAGAGGCTGGAAGGTGCCTCACTGCCGGACCCACGCACCAGTTTCAAGCGGCCGGTGCGGGCACCTTGAGGCACCACCACGGAGTAGCGGTTGTCACCCAGGGAGGTGAACTGCTGCCCCTCAATAAAGGACGTGCCCGCTCCCTGGAACATCACCTTGTAGGGGGTGATGAGGCTGGAAAAATTGGGCAGGCGGCCGCTGAAGTCGATGAACTTGTTGCGGTTGATCTTGAGGAGCTGCGCGAGGGCGGGGTCCAGCGCAGGGTTGCTCACGGTCACCACAATTTGCTGCCCGACACTGGCCTGGGCGGGCGTGATGTTGGTGATACGGTTGAGCAGGACCGGGGCGGCCTGGAGGGGGGAGGCTGCCGAAACCAGAAGGCTGGCGGCGAGGGTGAACAGGGCGGTGCGGCGTTTCATGGCGGTGAATGTTTGAAGTTTTGGTAGCAGACTTGAGGGCGGCGTTTTGCCCTTCCACACCGCAGATGCGAGTCGCTGCCCAAGCTTGCGCAGATTCCGAAACTTTTTTTTCGGCCCGCCTTTTGCTGTGTCCCGGCTGGGCAGGCGCTTTCTCAAAAATCAGAATCCGCCCCCAAGAAATCTCCATCTCTGGCGATAAAATCAGACAGGGAATGGAACGGCATTCGCTTTCACCTCCGTTATTCTCCCGCGTCGTTATGAATCCTCTTCCGCATCCCGTCGGCCAAAAGGTGATCTGCATTCACGCCCACTTTCCAGAAGCCGCCCAGGAGGCATTCGACCGCCTGCCTGAGCAGGATGGAGTTTACACAGTGAGCGAGATTTTCTGGGCGCAAGAGCACGGCACGGGCAGGCCCATGCTGAGCATCCGGCTCACGGAACTGCCGCCGGTGCGCAAAGGCTGGGGTGGCTTTTCCCTCTGGCGCTTTCGCCTGCTGGAGGACGAAAAGGAACTTCGCCGCCGTGAGCGTGTGCGGCAGAAAGAACCCGCTCCTGAGCCTTGGGAGTAACGCGCGGCAGCACCAGAGCAGATCGGCTCTCAAAACTTGAATGTCACCTGGGCAGCCAGCAGGTGATGACCTTCACGTCCTGCGTCCTCCCGGCCAGCCATGCTGTATTGCAGCTTGGCCTGGAGATGACGGCTGAAACGGTAGCCTACCGAGAGGTCTGCCCGCCAGCCATCATTGTCCCATCCGGTGTCTGTACCGGGAAGATCCTCAAACCAGCTCTGGTTCCAGCGTGCGGCCACCCACCACTGGCTGCCCAGCTTGCGTTTGATTTCCACAAAGCCGCTCCAGACGCGGACGGCGACCGCGCGGTTCGCAATACTGGAACCCACAAACCCAATGTCCCCTGCATTGGGAGTTTCGAAACGGCTGGTCATCGCCTCAGCCCAGACCTGCCAGGGGCCATGGGTCCAGGAGGCATCCAGACCCAGGGTCGTCTGGTTGTAGTCGCGCTTACCCTCGTCCAGAAAAGGCGATCCAATGATGACGATGATGGGAGGAATCGTTGAGGCATCGGTCAGGTATGGCCCATGGCTGTAAGAGAAGCCCAGGTTCCACTCCGGTGCCGGCCTCAGGCCCACCCGGCCGGTGTAGGTGGTGCCTTCCCAGCCACCTTGCAGGGCATCCCAGTTTCGCGGTGCGGAAGACAGGGCTGCGTTCTTCACCTCAAAGACATAATCCACCAGGCCCACCTGGCCGAAGACCGAAGCGCCGGTGGCGTAGGATGGGCCCCAGACAATGGGCAGCCAGGTGTCGCGGTTGTCCGGCTTGAACCGGCGGCCAGCGATGCCGCCCATAGGTACCAGGGTTTCATCCGTCACCGGCAGCATGTCATTGTACGCCATGGGCGCGGTGACAAACGGGTTGTCCCAGGACAGGCGGCGCTGGGCCCAGGCACCGAAGGCGGTGGCAAACTTGCCTAACCGGAAGTTGATCCAGCTTTCATCGAAGGGTTTCCACTCCAGAAAGTACTCGTCCAGGCGTGCCTGGCCGTCCGGGGAAAAGCCGGGATCAAATCCCCGGTCCACCCGCATCTGTGCATGGGCCCGAAGGTGCTCCGTGGCCTGCAGGTCCAGAAACAGTGTGAGCCGTGGATTGAAAAACAGGTCATCATCTGTGTTCAGCAGGCCCATGGCGGGGGCATCGGGGGCGTACAGTTCCAGGTCCAGCAGGCCGGAAAGGTCTGCGCGGAATCTCCCGTCGGCCGTGGAAAGCGTCAGGGCATCGTCGATTTTTTCCAAAAGCTCCTGGGCCGGAAGAACCGGGGCGCAGAGAAGCAGCAGTGAAGCGAGAAGGCAGGGACGGATCACGGGGT
>DASWXG010000417.1:0-5707 GCA_036405615.1 Prosthecobacter sp.
ATTCTTTGCTGCCCGCCGCCAGCTTGTCATTCAGGATTCCCTCCTTGCCTCATCTGCGGAGGCTCTCAGCTTTGAACTCGCGTGCCATAGACTGGACGAAACAGGACATCGCCGCCTCGCCGACCTCCGGGCCTCCGGCTACGCTCTGCTTCCCGTTCATCCGTTGCAGGCGCACTGGCTGCATCATCAGCCTCATGTGCAGGAACTCCTCGCCGCAGAGTCGCTGATCCCCCTCGGTGAACTGGGGCCTTGCTTCACTCCGACTTCGTCGGTTCGCACCGTTTATTCGAGAGATCTGGACTGGATGCTGAAACTCTCCATCCCGGTGAAACTCACCAATTCCCTGCGGATCAACTTCAGGAAAGATCTCGGCAACAGCGTCTGGATCAGCCAGCTGGTGCGGGCATGCGGTATCGAGCAAGAGCATCCCGGCTTCTTCGTCGTCGCGGACCCGGCCTACCTCGGACTCGACCTCCCGGGCCTGGCTGAAACCGGATTTGAGACCATTTTCCGCGCCAATCCTTTCCGTGACTCCGGCCCTCACCAGGCCGTCCATTCCATCGCCGCCCTCACCGAGGACCCTCTGGAAGACACCGGCCGCTCGCGCCTCTTTGCCCTTGTCTGGCGTCTCGCCGAACTGCACGACCTTTCCCTGGCCCAAGCCGCGCGCCGCTGGTTTGATGCCTACTGGACTGTCGCCATCGCCCCCATCCTGGCTATCTATGACCGCCACGGCATCGCCCTAGAGGCGCACCAGCAAAATGTCGTCATCGGCTTTGCTGGCGACGGCACGCCCGAGGCCGCCTATTATCGTGACATCCAGGGCATCTCCCTTGCCGAAAGCCACCGCGAGGCTCTGATCCGGCTCGTTCCCGAACTCGCGGGCCTGCCCAAGGTCTTTGAACCGGACGACATCGCTCGCAACGGTCTTGGCTATTACCTCGTCTTCAACCACCTCTACGCGATCGTCCACCGCTTCGGTGCGGACGGTTTGATCCGCGAGGAAGAAATGCTGCGGCACGTCGAAGCCAGACTCACCGCGCTGCGGTCTGCCATGGAAGGACCCGGTGCGGCTCTTGTCGACATCCTCCTGCAAAACGACTCCCTGCCTTGCAAGGCCAACCTGCTCACCCGCATTGAGGATCGCGACGAGCTGGAATCCGAATGCGAACTCGCCGTTTACACCTCAGTGGCCAATCCGCTGGCACGAGGAGGCGCGGAGGACGTGGCGGACAGGGCTGGAACGGAGGTGCATCAGCACGCCGCGCTTGAGATGGCGGGGTGTGCTTGAGAAAGGCAGCGGCTTGACGCTTTGCTCTGCGGATCTCCTGGCTTGTTAGAAATGCAAAGCCATCCCTGCTGTTGCGGCGACAGCTTGACGGCGGCTGCACCTTTTTACGGGCCGGTCTTTTTGTGTCGCGCCTGCTGAAGTCTGCAGCTTAAATGCCAGCTCAGAGAATGAAGTCATTGCTCAGGCTAACACGCTATCCCTATGAGGAACCCTATCAGGTTCACTTGCTTCTTGAAGCCGCGAACGGCAGGCAACACGCTTCGATTGAGTATTATGCCAATGCCCAAGATCTGACTGAGCTTGGATCGGCCTTGACTGAGTTCCCCTTCGCCCATGCCCCGGAACACATTTATGAAGTTGGCTCAGAAGACCCGGCTGCGCGGTGGGCATACTACATTCAGCTGAGGTTCTTTTTGCTCAGCGCGACCGGGAACTGCGGCATTGAAGTGCGGTTCAACAATAACCGGCCCGAAGCACCGTCCCGGGAGGCAGCCCACTTCACCCTGGCAGCAGAGGCTGCGGGGATCAATCGGCTGGGCCAGCTTTTGAAGGGCTTTGGAAGGCTCGACCATCGTGTTCTCGAATGGAACGGGACAGAGGGCGGGTTGCTGCAACCGGAGCCGTAAGCGAGTGTGCCAGTTTCGGAAAAGCTCTTCATTCCCGCCCGGCCAGATCGCGAGCGGGCTTGGATCAACCACACTTTTCGTTAGTCCATGTCGCCGCCCGCCTCAGTACTGGGGGAAGATGGCGGGTGTGGGAAAGCGGTCCTCGTGTTTGAAGTTGCCGCTGTTGAGATATTCCTCCCGGGGCATGTGGACATCCGGCCATGCGGCGGGGCGGATGCGGATGATGCGGGAGGGACGGATGCCTTCGGTGATGAGGTCGGTCTCAAACCGGATCTGGATGCCGCTGCTGCCCAAAGGAGCGTCTCCGGGCATCTTGGTGACTGCGAGGACAGAGCCCCGGGCGGCCATTTGCGCAGGACCGGAGGTGCCGCCTTCGGTGTGTTTCAGGGTGTTCTCCACGCCATTCATCAGGGCTGGAACGTCGTTCTTGAAATCGGCGTAGAGAGAAGAGTCCGCCCCGCCAAACAGGGTGGCGGTGACAGTGGCGCGGCCAAACTTGCCGTATTCCACGGCATCGATCCACGCAGGCATCCAGCGGCTGCGGATGAAGGCCTTGTGCGACTCCGTCTGCAGATGGGCGGCGCGATGCAGGGCGGCATCGTCCAGCCAGATGTCGGAGATGTGAAAGCGGGTGAAGACACCGCCGGGTGTGGGTTTCCAGGTGATGCCCAGCAGTGCGGGCTGCCCCCCGAGCGATTTTTTGCCGCCCGCAGGCCAGATGCCTTCGGAGATCATGTCCTCCAGTGTCAGGCATTCGCGGCCGCGCCAGAAGCGGGTGGCGGCATCAAAGGTCATGGATTCCCTGGATGCCTTGCTGGCGCCGTCTCTGCCTTCCGATGCCTTGGGTTCGCGGCTGGCGATGATCAGGCCCTCGTGGTTGTTTTGGAGTTCAAGTTCCTGGAGCTTCCACACCAGGCCCTCACGCTGGCAGTGGCTGGGTTCGTCTTCCAGCAGCAGGACGTGGTTCTCGGCCGGTGCGATGCCGGCACCGCGATTGTGATCCGCGTCTTTCGCCTTGTTGTTCACCGGCAGCACAGGCACTGCGGAAATCTTCGGGTCCGGAGGAAGGAAGGCCCGCACATGCAGCACCGTGCCTAACGGGATGTCTCGCAAATCTGCCGGTGCGCCATGATAACGCACGATGGCGTAAGGCAGCAGGGCGAAGGGATGCGGATCGTTCCTGCGAAAGGTGCCTGTGCCTTGTATACGAAGGCTGCCGCGCCGGTTGGCATGGTCCACAAACACCAGCTCACCCCGGTAGGCATGCGCTTTTTCCAAGGGCGGAAACTTGCCTGATTCAGGCCGGAACGGCTCGTCGGCGACAGAGGCAGCGGTGACAAGCAAGCCCAAGAGGGTGCTAAGAAGCGGACGGTTCATGTGGCTGTTTCGTGCTGGGGCTTATCTCGGCCCCTCAATACCCGGGGAAGATGGCCGGGGTGGGAAAGCGGTCTTCGTCGCTGAAGGTGCCATCGCCCAGATACTCCTCGCGCGGCACCTGCACCTGGGGCCATTCGGCAGGGCGGATGCGGACGACTCTTGCGGGGCGGATGCCTTCGATCACGAGGTCTGTCTCAAACTGAACCTGGATGCCGCTGCTGCCCAGCGGGGGGTCTCCAGACATCTTCGTGACCTTGATGATGGGACCTTTGGAGGCCATGTGGGCGGGGCCATAATTTCCGCCTGCATGCTTCAAGGTGTTCTCGGCACCGTTGACGAGCACTTTGCCCTCCTTCCTAAAATCTGCGTAAAGGGAGGCATCCATGCCGCCAAACAGGGTGGCGGTCACCGTGGCGCGGCCGAACTTTCCGTATTCCACCGCATCGATCCACGCAGGCATCCAGCGGCTGCGGATGAAGGCCTTGTGCGTCTCTGTCTGGTTTTGGGCGGCGCGTTGTGTCGCGGCATCGTCCAGCCAGATGTCGGAGATGTGAAAGCGGGTGAACACGCCATCCGGTGTGGGCTTCCAGTTCATGCCGAGCAAGACGGCCTGACCACCGAGCGATTTTTTACCGTTCGCAGGCCAGATTCCCTCGGCGATCAAGTCGGCTGGAGCCAGGCATTCGCGGCCGCGCCAGATGCGAGTGGCCGCGTCGAAGGTCAGCTTTTCGGCGGCCTCCTTGCTGTTAGCCGCTCTGCCCGCACTTGCGCCAGAGCCAGACTTGGGTTCACGGCTGGCGGTGATCAGGCCCTCATTGTTTTGGAGGTCGAGTTCCTGGAGCTTCCAGACCAGCCCTTCACGCTGGCAGTGGCTGGGTTCGTCTTCGAGCAGGAGCACATGGTTCTCGGCCGGTGCGACACCGGTGCCGCTGTATCCGGCGATTTTTTCTTTGTTGTTCACCGGCAGCACCGGCACAGAGGAGAGCTTCGGATCCGGCGGCAGGAAAGCCCGCACATGCAGCACGGTGCCTAACGGAATGTCGCGCAAATCTGCCGGTGCACCGTGATAACGGACCATGCCGTAGGGGAGCATGGCAAAGGGGTGCGGAGCGTTGCGAAAGTAGGTGCCGCCAGCCCCCTGCACCCGGAGGCTGCCCCGGCGGTTGGCATGGTCTACAAACACGAGTTCCCCCCGGTAGGTATAGGCCTTTTCGAGCGCCGGGAACTTGCCCGCCTCAGGGCGGAACGGTTCATCTGCGGCGGCAGCCATGTTTGTGACGAGGGAGAAAGAGAGGCTGAGGCACAGGGCCCCAAGCCAGGGGACTCGGTTCATGAGAGTGAAGGGGACGAAAAGGTGGGGAGATGAAGTCTGGGGAGGAGAGGGTCGTGAAAGGGGCGGGGTCCTAGGAGTCAAGGCATGAGGCGGGACCACATCCTTGTTCCAGAACTCCCCTGCCCTATCTCACAATGCGATGACCTTGTTGCTGTCGCCAAACTGGTCTGTCTCCACGCCCATGCGCTGGGCCATGAGGAGGAGCAGGTTGCTCATGTGGGCATCTGTGTTTGCAGGGCGGCTGCAGAGCTGGTAGTGCGCGGTGGTCAGTGCTCCGGCCGGGTCCAGCGCGTAGCCCTGGAACCCTGCGGCGGTCCTGTTGAAGTCGAGATGCTGGCCGTGTTTCAGCCCGAGGTCCGAACCACCGGCAAGAACCAGCGGAAGGTTGGCATTGCCATGGCTGTGGCCGTAGGACATGCCGCTGCCAAAGAGAGCCATGGTGGAGCCGAGCAGCGGCTTGCCATTGAGGTCATTCGTCTCCGCAAGGCGGGTGAGGAAGTAGCTGAACTGCTCGATGGCAAAGGTGTCATAATTGGTTAGCTTTTCCATGTAACCCACGTCTCCGCCGTGATGGCTGAGCTGGTGGCGGGACTCCGTGATGCCGATCTCCGGAATGGCAATGGCCTGCCCTTCGCCGCCCAGACTGAAGGTGGCCACGCGGGTCACATCCGTCTGAAACGCCAGCACCATGAGGTCATACACCGTGCGGAAATAGTCCCCTGCCTTGGTGTCAGGGATGTCGCGGTTGGTGCGGTTGCGATCCGCCTCCGAGACGGTGGGCAGCGGGGTGTCCAGCCAGGCATCAGCCCGGCGTGTGCGGATTTCCGCCTCACGCACCGAGGTGAGGTATTGGTCCATGCGGCCCTTGTCCTGGGTGCCCATTTTCTTCTCCAGGCGGCGCACCTCGGCGAGGTTGTCATCCAGGACGCTGCCTTTGCGGCGCAAGGCCCGCCGCTGGGCTGCGATGCCGCCCTTGGGCTCTTCAAACATGGAGGCAAAGATCTCGCTGCAACGGCGCATGGCGGGCAGCCGGACTCCGTCTGCGGTCCATGCGAGGGATTCCTGCGTGATGGCGACCTC
>DASWXG010000418.1:0-7475 GCA_036405615.1 Prosthecobacter sp.
TGTCTGAAGAGCCGGAGCTGGAACCGCAACCGCTGCTGGAATTCGCGTCCGAAGACGGCCGCTCCAGGGCGGGCAGGAGTTCCGCATAGCCCGGCATCATCAGCGCGCTGCTGCCGCCCATGGCCACCAGCATTGTCACCGTGGCCGGGTCCAGGCTGTTCGCAGCATAGAGCCGTATGGCCTGGTTCCGGCTGACGGGTGGATCCTGTCTGAGGTTTCTCCACACGCGGTCGCCCAGGGCCGTCCGCCGGGGCACGCTGCTCAGCCGCCAGACAAGCACGAACAAGGAAACGGCCAGCATCACCACCAGAAAGCCCACCGGCTTGTCCCGCTCCATGCCAATGGCCACCTTGGCGGTGCCAATCGCCATCATCAGGACCAAGGGCAAGACCGCCAGCCAGCACAGCCAGTAACGCCGGGCCTTGCTTTCCATCAGACCTTCCCGGGTCAGCCGTTCCAGCATCTGCTCTCCCAATGGATTCAGACAGTTCCGCAGACTTGCAGGCCTCACGGACACACCCGGAGGCAAAGCACTCAACGCCCGTTCTTCCACCGGATGCAGATGAGCCGATGCCTCCGTTTCCGGCTCTGCAATCAGCCGGTGGGCTCCTGCGGAGCTGTCCACCTTGATCAAACCTCTGCCATAAAGCGAAGCGATGGCCGCATCGGCCACACGTCCGCCACCACCTCCTAGAAACGCAATGTCATAAGGGTCCGAGGGAGGCTCCGTCAACCGGTGATGACCACCGCTTCTTCCCAGGCGAAGCAACAGCCAGGACAGCCCCAGCGCGCCAAAGAAACCCGTGATGTAAAACCGGATAAACGCGTCGCCTTTCAGGTTGAGCGCCTGCATCACGGGGCTGCACCCGGCCAGCAACGCCACGCCTAAACAGCCCGCTACAGCCATGCGCGTCACCTTGCGCCGGGGCAGTTTCAACCAGCGCGGGCGCGGCAGCAGCCAATAATGGGAGAGATCCACCCAGCGGCTGCGCATGGGCTGGAAACGCTTTTCCGCAGGCGGCCAGATGTCGGCAGGCGCTGCCGAACCAAAAATGTGTTCATAGCTCTCCAGCGTCTGCTGATACTGCTTCCGGTGCTTCAGCGCATCTCCCACCCCGCCCGCTGTCGGTTCATGGTGCAAGGGCCGCCCCAGCACATCCCGGCACAGCTTATCCCAGTAAGAGCGGGTATAAACCATGTGCAGGTGCCAAACCTGGTCCACCTCCACGGAGGGCGTCACGGGATGCCCGGCATGCTGAGACATCAGCAAAAAGCGCTTATACTCCAGAATCACCCGTTCGGTGAAGCGGTGCGTCCAGCCGTTTTCGCGGGCCAGACGGTCGGCAAAGCCAAAGACGGCTGTGTTGTCATTGAGCTGGAACCTTTCCAGCCTCTCCCATGTGGCCTGAACTTCAGGCGAGCCTTGGATTGGGGTCATGCAATTGGATTACCCGCCCAGCATGCCTGACATCTTCCGCTGTGGCACGAAGAATTTTTATCGCTGATTGGAAGCGCCCCTGCCGCTCAAGGCAGGATTTCAATGGGTGTGCCCACAGGCACTGCTCTCCAAATCTCCTCCATCTCCACGTTGGTGACGGCCATGCAGCCTGCCGTCCAATCCCAAAAACGGTGCAGAGATCCTAGCCAGGCCCAGCCATCGGGCATGCCATGAATCATGATGTCTCCGCCGCAGGAAAGTCCGCTTTTGACAGCACGCTGACGGTCCTTTGCATCCGGATACGAGACGTGCAGAGCGAGATGGTATGCACTGTGGGGGTTGCGGCTATCCAGCGTATAGACGCCCTCAGGTGTTCGGCCATCCCCTTCTTTTTCCTTGGTCCCTTCAGGGACTGTTCCCAAACTGATGCGGTAAACCTTGAGCGTATTGCCTTTGCTCAGCAAGGTTAGACGACGCGCCGATTTTTCCACCCGCACCCGGTCGGCCTTCACGCCCTTCGCCAGCGTTTTCCATCGATGGCTGAAGGAAAAGAAAACCAGGCCGGCCATCAGGCTCGCGACCAGGATCAGAAACATTTTTCTCCGGTGAAAAATCAGCATCGCAATAACCTTTCATCAGCACACCGGAACCACCTTCAAGAGAGGAGAGGAATCCAGAACGCGGCGGTTTGCAGCTCTCAAGAAACCACGCTTGCACATTTTCTCCAACGCTCCTTTCATCCCAACTCCATGAAATCCGTCATCGCCATCCACCCCGGCCAGATCGAAATTCTCGACACGCCAGTCCCCCTGCCCGGTCCTTACCAGGCACTGGTCCGGACGGAATGCGCCTGCCTCTGCAACCGCACGGACAGCGAGCTTCTGCACGGCAATTTCCCAGGCATGGAAGACAAGTTCCCCTTTGCCCTCGGCCATGAAAGTGTCGGCATCGTCGTCGCTGTGGGGGAGAAAGTGAAGAACTTCGCCGTGGGCGACCGCGCCGTCGGGGGCCTTTCCTTTGATGTTCAGATGGAAGGCGTGGACTCCGGCTGGGGCGGTTTTGGCGAATACACCCTTGCCAACGACCACGAAGCCATGGTGGCCGACGGCGTGGCAGATGAAGCCCACGGCTGGTTTGAAGTGTATGAAATCCAGACCAAGGTGGACGCTGACATCCCGCCTGAGGAAGCGGTGCTGCTGTGTACCTGGCGTGAAGTCCTGGGGGCTTTTCGCGACTTTCATCTCCAGCCCGGTGATGATGTCCTGATCTATGGAGCGGGCCCCGTCGGCCTCAGCTTTGTCAAACTTGGCCGGCTTTTCGGGCTCGGCTGGATCGGCATCGTGGACCGTCACGCCGACAAGCAGGCCAAGGCCCTTGCCTTTGGTGCAGATGCCGCATTCGCCCCTGGGGAGGCGATTGACCGGCCGAAGAAACTCGATGCCATCATTGATGCTGTCGGCCATCCGGACATTCTGCAACAGGGGCTGCCGCTGCTGAAGCGCGGCGGCTCGCACTGCATCTACGGCGTGCTGACCAAACCGGTGCTGCACATCGACAAATCCAAGGCGGACTTCAATTTCAACCTCTTTGTCCACCAGTGGCCTACCCGGAAGTATGAAAAGGAAAGCCAGCCCCAGCTTTGCCAGTGGATCCGCGAAGGCAGGCTGACCTCCGCCGATTTCATCACCCACCGGTTCCCGCTGCAGCAGATCGTGGACGCTTTCGACGAAGTCGCCCGTCGCAAGGTCATCAAGGCGCTGATCGAATATCCGGCGTAAGCCCGTTGCCTCACAGGAGCGTCCGCAGAAACTCCCCGTCGGAATAACGGGCCCCCAGTCCCTGCCGCACAATCACCAGCCCCTGAGAAGGGATGACGTAGAGACGCTGGTAGCTGCTGCCGATGCAGGCGATGAGGTCCTTGGGCACGCCCCGGGCGATGCAAACGCGCGACCAGTTCTGCCGGTCCCAGTCCACATCCAGCTGGTCTTCGATGTCAATCTCACGCGGGGCCATCCGCCCTGCTGCGCGATTGTTCCAGAACCCAAAGCTGTAAGCGGGATTCGCGGAGGAACCCTCCAGCAGCTTGCCCATGGAGCTCGAGTTCAGCACCGGGCGGCCGTTTGCCAGCAGCACATCCCCCATGCGGGACCATTGCTCTGCCGACATGACAAAACCCGCGGCCAGCAGCGGATTGCCGCTGGCATCCGCCAGATACCGCTGCGGCCCCAGACCCATGGGTTTCAGAACCTTTCGTTCCAGATAACGGGTGGGAGATTCCCCCCGGCCCTTTTTGCCGGCGAGTTTCCTTTTCAGGACTTCGTGGAACACCTGCAAGGCGCTGGGACCATAGATGAAGCTGCGTCCTGGACTGCTGACCATGGGCCGGTCCATCGCCATCTGGTTGCGGTTCTTCAATCCGTCCTGATGCAGGCGCAGGCAGCGCTCCAGCCCGCAGGTAAAGTCCAAAAGCTGCTCCACGGTGACACTCTTCTTCAGGCCATCGTTCCAGCCCGGAAGCGTGGAAGCCACCTTTTCGTCCAGGCGGATCAGGCCGTCTTCGACAGCGGCCATTGCCGCCAGCCCCCAAAATCCCTTCGTACCGCTGTAGATGCGCCAGCCCTGGCCGCGCTTCGCACCGTTGCTGTAACTTTCGTGGATCACATGCCCGTGCTGTTTCACCAGCAGGGCATAACTGCGGCGTGCCGCCGTGTATTTGGCGGCTCCGGAGAGGTTCAGGCGGGAAGCCTCCGCACCAGCCAGCGGGGTGGCGGCCAGACCGGCCAGGAGATGGGCAAAATGGCGTCGGGTCAGATTCATGCGATTCATTTACGGGCCAGGGTTTCCAAATGCGCGTCCAAAGCATCCTGCCAGCGGGGCGGCGCTTCGCCCAGCAGAAAAGCCAGCCGGGCATTGCTCATGGCCGTAAAGGCCGGACGCCGGGCTTTGAATTGTGGGAAGTCCTTCAGGCGCAGACCGTGGGTCATGACCGGGTTCTCCAGCAGGCCATGCTTCCAGGCGAGATCCAGGGAAACCTGGGCATAGTCCCGCCAAGTGGCCGTCCCGGTGTTGCACAGATGCAGGAGGCCGGTGACACCGCAGAGGTCGGTGAACAGCCGCTCCAGCCAGCCGGCCACATGCACAGTCGAAGTCGGCACGCTCCATTTGTCTTCGATAAAACCGAGAGGCTGCCCTTCGCGAGCGCGCTTGAGTGCCGTTTCAGGCACATCCCCTCCTGCAGGACCGAACAGCCAGGACACCCGCGCCACCAGCGCCTGCGGGTCTGCCGCCATCACCGCCCGCTCCCCTTCCCGCTTGCTTCGGCCATACGCGCTCACAGGCACAACCTGCGCTTTTTCGTCAAGAAACACACAGCCATCACCGCCGAAAACATAATCAGTGCACACATAAAGGCAGCGCGCTCCCCGCCGGGCACATTCTTTCGCCACCACGCCGGCAGACTCCGCATTCACCCGCTGGGCCAGCCCCGGATCTTCTTCACAAGCATCCGGATGCGTCATGCCAGCCACGTTGATAGCCACGTCAAAATCCAGGGCAGACAAGGTTTCTGCCAGGGAAGCAGGCTGGCTCATGTCCAGTTCCGCCCGGCCCGGCGCAAGGATGTCAAACCGGCCTTCATAGCGGGCGAGCAGCGTCCGGCCGAGGCGGCCTGTGGCACCAAGAATGAGCAAACGGAGGCGGCGGGACATGCACGAACATCACAGACTGCACCTGTGCAGCTTGCAAACAGAAATCCGGCATTCATGGTGCAGCTTATTCACAATGCCCGTCTCGCAGCCCAGCATCGCCATCATCGGCGCCGGACTTTCCGGCCTGGCCTGTGCCCGTGCCCTGGCCAAAGCCGGGCTGAAATTCACGATCTATGAGGCCGCAGATGCAGTCGGCGGCCGTGTCCGGTCAGACATTGTGGACGGCTTTACCCTGGACCGTGGCTTCCAGGTGCTGCTGCCTTCCTACCCGGAAGCGCGGCGGGTGCTGGACTATGAAGGCCTCAAACTGCGTCCGTTCTACCGCGGGGCAGATGTCTTTTACAAGGGGCGCTTCCACCGCCTGTCAGACCCGTTCACCCATCCGCGCGATGCGATGGCCCAGGCGCGGGACCCCTTTGTGGCCTGGATGGACCGCTGGTACACCATCGTCCTGCGCAAGGAGGTGCTGACCACCCGCAAGATCGAACGCCGCATTCCGGAAATGGAAACCGAAGACTACCTGAAGGACTTCGGCTTCAGCGAGGAATTCATCGACCGCTTTTTCCGCACCTTCTTCGGCGGCGTGTTTTTGGAAAAGGATCTGCGCACCTCCGCGCGCATGTTCCTCTTCCTCTACTCCATGTTCAGCACCGGCGGCGCGGCCCTGCCCTCCCACGGCATGCAGGCCATCCCAGACCAGATGGCCGTCTCCCTGCCGCCCGGCAGCCTGCGGCTGAACCAGCCTGTGGCTGCCATCCGCCCGGGAGAAGTCACGCTCACCAGCGGAGAAATCATCCGCGCGGACCACATCGTCATGGCCGTCAGTGAAGAAGCCGCCGCCCGCCTCCTTCCCGAAGCCACAGGCGACAAGCTGCTGCCCGGCCGCAGCACCACCTGCCTTTATTTCAGTACCGACCAGCCCCTGCCTGACACCCCTATCCTGCATCTGGATGGCGACGGTCGTGGCCCGGTCAACAGCGCCTGCGTACTGTCCAAGATAGCCCCTCGCTATGCCCCGGCCGGACAGCACCTCATCTCCGCCAGCATCATCGGATCTCCGTCCAGCCATGAACTTGAAGGCGTGGTGAGAGACCAGATGGCCGCCTGGTTTGGCCAGAGTGCCTACACCTGGAACCACCTGCGGACCTACCAGATCCGCCATGCGCTGCCGGAAGGCCGCCAGCTCCGGCTTGGCGAAGGCCCGCTGGCTGCCGTGCTCGCCCCTGGCCTTTACCGTTGTGGTGACTGGTGCGAAGACGCTTCCATCAACGGAGCGCTGATCAGCGGACGTCGCGCCGCAGAAGCCATTTTGGAAGCTGCTGTCTGAGAACACAGTCACGGCAAAACGGATTCCCGGGCTGGTCTGACTCAAATGTCCGCCAGTTTCGGACAAACAGGCGACAACTCCCCGCCCCCTCCGGCACACACCCTGCTAAGGTCGAATTGACAACCAGTCTCAGCGGACTAGTCTCCGCCCCCCGTTTCACATCCAAACCTGACCCTAATGAGTACCCCCGCGCCCGGCAAACCCGTCTACAACGTCAAGAACCCCTTCATCGCCAAGGTGAAGAAGGCCTATGACCTTTCAGGCCCAGGCGCGCCGAAAAACACGCGCCATTATGAGATCGACCTCAGCGGCGGCAGCCTGGAATACACCCCAGGCGACTCCCTCGCCGTGCAGCCGCAGAACGACCCTGCCCTGGTGGACGACACGCTGAAGGCTCTGGGCTTCACTGGCGAAGAAGTGGTGACCCACCCGAAAAATCCAGCGCTCCAGGTGCCGATCCGTCAGGCCCTCATCGAAGGCAGCCTGCTGACCGAAGTGGATAACAAACTGATCAAGGCGATCATCGAAAAAACCAACGGCCAGACCCTGCTTGCCGACATGCACACGCCTGAGACCAAGCAGGCGCTGAAAGACTACCTCTGGGGCCGTTTCGTCATCGACCTTCTTCTGGAAAACCCGGACGCCAAGTTTGAGCCTGCCGAGTTCATGGGCGTGCTGAAGAAGCTGAACATCCGCCTCTACTCCATCAGCAGCAGCCAGAAGGCCAACCCGCATGAAGTCCACCTCACGGTTGCGACCGTGAAGTACACCAGCCATGGCCGCGAGCGCGGCGGTGTGGCCTCCACCTTCCTGGCCGAGCGCATCACCCCGGGCGAAACGCTCATTCCGGTGTTTGTGAACCATGGCAAGGGCTTCCGCCTGCCAGAGCCGGAAGAAGAAACACCCGTCATCATGATCGGGCCAGGCACCGGCATCGCCCCCTTCCGCGCCTTCCTCCAGGAGCGCAAAGCCACCTCCGCCAAAGGCAAGGCCTGGCTGTTCT
>DASWXG010000419.1:0-9941 GCA_036405615.1 Prosthecobacter sp.
ACTGACCGACGCTGCGGTGGAAAAGAAAAAAGAAGAGGTTGCCAAAGAAGCCGGCGTGGAAGTCAAGAAGCCCTGAGCAGGGCCTTGCCACAGCCCGCAGAACGCGGCTAAACTGCGGGCATGAACCGTACCCTGATCATCCGTCTGGGCGCCGCCCTTCTGTTTCTGGTGCTGGCCAAAGTGGCCTGGGACCGGATGATGCGGGCGGATGACGGGATGAAGCTGGTGTACTTCATCGCCCTCGGAGCGGGTGTCGGATTCCTCTTCGTGAAGTATGTGCTGCCGTGGTTTGGTGACAAAGTCGGGACTCTTGTGTTTTCGTCCGGGGAGGAGGTACGCCAGGATGCAGGTCTTAGAGCCGCGGCCAAGCTCGCCCAGGGAGACTATGAAGGGGCCATAGCCGAGCACGAAAAGACCCTGGCGAAGGATCCCGCCCAGACTTTCCCGGCAGCCGAGATCGCCAAAATCTGCGCCGAAAAGCTGCATGATCCCCAACGCTCTCTGCAGGTGCTGCTGAAGCATCAGGCCAGCCGGGCCTGGGCTGAAGACGACGCGGCCTTCCTGCGCTTCCGCATTGCCGAGTTGCATGCAACCCACCTGCATGATCTGGCCTCAGCGAGAAGTGTGCTGGAACAGATCATCGCGGATTTCCCCAACACCCGCCACAGCGCCAATGCCAACCACAAGGTTCACGAACTGGAGCAGGCCGAATACAAACAAATGATGGAACAACGCACCCGCAAGAGCGGACCGGACGCCTGAGTAAGCAAGGGTCCGGCAGCATTCCTTCACCGGCATGACTTTGATCTCCAGCATCCGGCCGTGGTGCCGCAAACAGCCGCTGTTGCTTGGGTCCGCTGCAGCAGCCTTGGGCATTCTCGGGGCGGAAGCCACCGGGCCGGTCCCTGCCTTCTGGCTCTTCGCCTGTCTGGCCATGCTTTGGTTGCTGGCGATCTGGCGGCGCAACCTGTGGCAAACCCTTCCTGCGGTGGCCTGTACCTTTGCCCTCGTCCACAGCCTGCGGCTCGCGGATACTTTCACCCATCCCATCCGTGAGTTTTTGGAGTCGCGTGCAGACCGTCCAGCAGAAGCGGAAATCCGCGGGCGTCTCTACCCCTGGAATGACGGTGCGGAACTGGATCCGGCCCAGGCCTTGTGCAAAGTCCACGAAATCCGCTGGGGACACCTCGGCTACAAACCGGAAGCTGTGTCCTGCCAGATCCGCGTACGGCTGCCCCTGGGAGTGGCTCTTGACCGCCCGGGCACTTATGCCATACGCGGAGCTTTGACAGCCCCAACGGCAGCGAAGAACCCCGGCCAGTTTGATGCCGCCACCTACAGTTTGCGGATGGGATGGGTGGCGCAGATGCAGGCACGCACGGTTCTCTGGCAAGAACAAGATCCCAGGGCATTCCGGTTCCATGCGCTCCAGATGGCTGAATCCTGCCGGGAATGGATCATCCACCAGTTGGGACGTGGCATCGAAGACGGTGGTGAAACGGCTGGCGTTATCCTGGCCATGGCCCTGGGTGCAGCCGATGCAGCAGGTCATGAGATCGAGGACGCTTTTCGGGACAGTGGCACGCTGCACGTCTTTGCCGTCAGCGGTCTTCATGTGGTGATGCTGGCCGGCATTGCAGGTTCGTGCCTGTTTTGGCTCGGGAAACAGAGGCTCAGCCTGCTGCTCATCCTTCTGGTTTTTGCCTATGCCTTCATGACCGGCTGGCGACCCTCCGCAGCCCGCGCGGCATTTATGACCTCCTTCCTGCTGGCGGCTCCTCTCTTCAACCGCCAGACGCAGGCTCCCAACATTTTGGGGGCCGCCGCTCTGCTGCTGTTGCTGGGGGACTCCCACCAGCTTTTCCTGCCCGGTTTTCAGCTCTCCTTTGCAGTGCTCCTTGCCATCTTGCTGGCAGCTTCCTGGCTGACGGACAAAGCCCGGAGGTGGTGGGATCTTGACCCTTTTCTCCCGCCTGTGCTTGCTTCCAGGTGGCAGCGCTTTTGGGCACGAAGACGCAAAGCGGCGGCCTCCTTGGTCTGCGTTTCCGCCGTTGCCTGGGCAGGAAGCCTGCCGTTCATGCTCGGGCATTTCAGCACGGTCACCCCTGTGGCCGTTTTATCCAATCTCTTGTTAGTCCCAGCCTCCGGGTTCTGCCTTGTGCTGTCCTGCATGAGCCTTTCCCTGGCCGCCTGTCAATGGGGGGCCGCTGTGGTGCTGGTGAACCAGACCAACCTCTGGCTTGCCAAGGGCATGGTCCTCCTGGCCGGGTGGTTCGCCGCATTGCCCTATGCCAATCACGCGCTGGACCTCAGGCAGGAAACCCGGCCGCCGGCAGAGATCCAGGTGTTCTCCGTTCCCTATGGAGGCGCCGCCTCGTATCTCCGCAGCGATGACCGGCACTGGCTGCTGGACACGGGCAACGAACGTACCTGGCGCGGCATTGTCCGGCCCTTCCTCAGACAGGCAGGCATTCATCACCTCGACGGACTGGTGCTGACCCACGCCGACATCTCCCATGCAGGGGCTGTCCCCTTGCTTCTCAAATCTTATCACCCGCAGCATCTCTTCACCAGCGTCCTCGAACCGTGGCCGCAAGACCCTCCCTTTGCCAGTTTGAAGAAACTCGCCCGCACACTCCCGCCGGATGGCGACCTTTGGAAACGCGGTGGTGCGGGGGAAATCCTGGAACTCATTGAAGGAACCCGGTTGCCCGTCCGGGCCCAGGTGCTCTATCCCGGCCCCGGGGATCTTCACGAAAAGGCGGATGACCGCGGCATGGTTTTGCGCATGCAGGTCGGCAGGCATGTACTGCTATGGCTGGGAGATGCCGGTTTCGTGACCGAGAAACGGCTGCTGGAAACCCGCGCCGCCGTCCGTTGCGACATTCTTGTCCGCAATCAGCACAGCGCCGACGCCTCGGGCCTGGAAGAGTTCCTTGCCGCAGCCAGGCCCCAAGCGATCATCAGTTCCAGTGATGCCTGGCAGGTGGAGGAAAGACTGCCGGAGCGGATCCGGGCCTATTGTGACCGGCTGGCCATCCCGCTCTTCGACCTCACCCAAAGCGGCTGCGTGGGCATCCGCTTTGAAGAAAGTGGGGCGCGTTTGAGAGGCTATTACAGCGGGCAGGAGGCGGTGATCCGGCCCGGTTTGTGACAGCCTATGGTCAGGGTGCCTGCAACAGTTTCTCGAAAGCAGCACCGCCTTTGCGGGCCCCTTCCGCGTAGATGCTCATGGCGTTCATGTGCCGGACAAATTCTCCGGCATCCACTTCGTCCTTCTTGAGCCACGACCCGTCAGGCTGCTGGCTTTTGAGTGCCTGGGCAGCCTTGTCCGCAGCCCCTTTTGCCCGGCTGGCCCAGGTCTTCTCCTCAGTAGGCAAGGCCCGCTTTGCCAGCAATTCCTCGCGCGGTTTTTTGAGCTGCTCTTTCAGACGGTCCAGGTCCCGTTGCACGTGGTCGAGCTTGAAGCCGTAGTGAGTCGGCAGATTGCTGTCGTCATACACCAGTTCATAGGTGTCCTTCACAAAGTAGAGCGGCTTGTTGGTCTGAAGTTCATAAAAGCGGGCAAAACTCCCATCCGGCAGCTTGGACCTTTCATACCAGGCGAAGGCGGCAGGCAGCGGTTTCAGAAACTTGTCATCCCCGGTCACGACATACAGCTCATGCAGCGTCTCCATGGTGCTCAGGCTTTCTCCCCCCGTCACACACGGCGGCTCAAACTTGCGTGCCCATACGGGTTCCATCTGGTGATTGTACTGCTGGGCCCAACCCGGCTGCGGCTCGGGCATTTGTGCCAGGATAAAAAAGTCCCCCGCCTTTTTGGCCGAATCCAGAAAACGCGCATTGCCCGTCAGCTCATGGGCGCGTAGCAGCACCTGGACAATCCTCTGCATGTTGCTGTCGTTAAGCGTGTAGTAGCCCACATACTTCTCTTTGGGAAACTGGCGCGGCCAGTCTTTCGGGTAGGCTGCTTTGAGAACAGGCGTGGCGGGATTGGCCGGTTTGTCGAACTGCTGCGGCCAGGCTCCGTTTGGAAACTGCGCGCCCAGCAAGCTGTCCAGGCCAAATTTGAGGCAGGCCTGCAAAGCCGTGTCATCCTTGCACCCAGGCAGGTGTGCCAGCTCCAGCAGGAACAGCAATGCCGACTGGGTTTTGTTGTCGTCCAGCGTGCTGTAGAAGCGGCGTTTGCCAGGTTCCGTATCACCCGCCAACGCCTGTTGGCGCAGGTGATAAGTGTTCGCCTTGTCCGGCGCAAAATCGAAATCATCGGACCAGCCGCCCGAAGAAAGCTGGCACTCGATCAATGCCTTTCCAGCGGCCTTGGCAGCTTCCAAAAACTGGGCGTCCCCGGTCGCCTGATAGGCCTTCACAAAAGCCATTCCCAAAGTGGTTGTGCCGGGCGGCTGGATGGAAATGAGCGTTTTGGATTCGTGCGCTTCCGAGAACCCCATGCTGAGATCCTTGGACCAGGAAGAAGCATACCCTCCATGAACTGCCAGCTTTCCGGTACAAAAAGCCGCCGCTTTTTTAAGGCCTGCAGTCACATCGGCCGGAGCCGGAAACGAACCTGCGGCCAGCGCCGGCAGGGGCAGCAGAAGAGCAAGGAGGAGCTTCATGGTGGGGTGTGTCGTGAACAACGGCGCATCCCCTCCACTTCACACACCAGAGTGTGAAATTGCCAGCCGCCTTGCGCTAATGCGCCAGCTTTGCCACAGGCAGCCATACCCGGGAAGGATGTGCCTTTTCATGCAAAACGGTATGTGTGCCAGCCTTGGTTTCCTTCATCCAGCTGCTGTTTTGCACACCGCCGGTCTGATTGTTAGGCTCATACAAAGGGGCACCGCTGTTGCTGACGGTAACCCGCAGACGGTGGCCTCTGTTTACAATGATGCTCGTCCAGCCAATGTGCCAGCGCAGCCGCGTAGCCTCCCCCGGGACCATCAGCACCTGTTTGTCCAGCCCTTCACGATAGCGGACACGGAGGGGGTAGTCCATGAGCAGGATGCTGCGGCCATCCGGATAAATATCAGAAACACGCAGGATGAAATCAGTATCCGTCACGGTGGATTTCACCCACAGGTCTGCCTCGATTTCACCGGTGATCTCCAAGGGAGCTTCAAGAGGCGGCGTGGTCCAGGTGCGCACCTCTTTTTGCTGCTCAAAGGCACGCGCATCCTTGGCCCCAGGGAAGGAGCGCCCCGGAATCTCCATGGGTTTGAGTGGATCGCATTCCAGTGACGTTCCTCCCGTAGCCGCCACAGGAGCATCGGCTTTCAGCGTCGCATCCTCGTGAAAATAAAAGGCTGTCTTTTCTCCCGCAGGAGGCCACTCAGCAGACTCCCGCCAGACATTGCCCGGCGCATCGGTTTCGCCCACTGCGCCCATGACGTAATAGCGGACAGCAGGCTCTTTCTCGACACCGTTGTCTACGCCTTTCAGCCAGTGGTCGAACCATCTCACCAGATGCTCCGTCTCCGGCCACGTAGCATTGTCAGGATAAACCAGGTCTCCCACCTTGCTGCCCTTGTTCAGCCGTCCGTGAAGCCAGGGCCCGAGCACGAGTTGCTGCAGCGCATGAGGTTTGCGCCCCTGAAAACTCAAGACGCTGCCCTGTACCATGAAGTCATACCAGCTGCCGATGGTGAAACACGGCACGTTCATTTTGGGAAAGTGGGGCCGCGTGTCCTCTGCCTGCCAGTAGGCATCATAGTCGGGATGCAGATCCCATTCCTTCAACAGGGTGGCATTGTCCTCAGGGTTCCGCGCATTGGAGGCAAAGGCAGCGTAACGTTCCGGCCGGGTGACGCCGCCGATGCGGTAACCTTCGTGGAACAGGCTGGTGCCCGTATCTACCATGTACTGGCAGGCCAGATGTGGCGGCTGGGTCGCGGCCAGAAAGTTCTGCACAAACCCGCCCTGGGAGCTGCCGAAGGTGCCAACCTTGCCCGTGCACCACGGCTGTGAAGCCAGCCATTCGCAGGTGTCATAGCCGTCCTTCTGCTCGCCCCAGCCCAGTGAGCGATAACCGACGTACCGGCCTTCGCTGAGCTGCGAACCGCGAAAGTTCACCATGGCCACGGCATAACCTCTGCGGGCCAGGTCAGCCGAAGTTTTGCGGGTGGCGTTTCCGCTGACCGCTGCATAACGCTGCTCAAAGACCGCCGGCCATTTTCCTTCTCCTTCGGGCAGATAAAGATAAGCGGACAGGTGCACTCCGTCACGCATCGGAATCATAACATGCTCTTCACGCACGCCTGGCAGATCAAGCTTGGGAAGCTGCTGCCCCCTCGCGTGAGACAGCAAGAGACCTGTGACCAGGAGGAGGCAGAGATGTTTCATGCCTCAGTCATACGTCCGTATGAGAGGCGCATTTCAAGGCATCCTCTGGAGAACGCGATTCACCTCAGGAACGAGGCAGCACGGACTGGCGGCGCGCCCCGATCAGCAAGCGGTTCGCAACCTCATAGTCTGGCCGTTCAGGAAGTCTGGTTTCCGCCAGCGCCAGCTCAAAGTCCTGATGCAAACGCTGCCGCCAGGTGTTGACCTGCTCCCAGGTGAGTTCACCGCGTTTCACAGCCAGCAGTTCCTCCCGCGCAGTCCCCACATGGACCGGCACATGCCCGGTGCGCAAAATGGCAGCCCCGGTCATCAGCAGCCGCAGGAGATGCATGGCATGTTTCCAGCGCACCTGCCCTTGGTTGCGCAGATCCTGTTCGATCTTCTTGAACTGGCTCAAGGCATAACCATTGAAGGTTTGAAAAACCATCTGGGAGAGAAAACTTCCACGGATGGACAGCAGTTCCTCCGCCACCGGCGAGGCCTTTTCCACCAGGGGAGAATACAGGCACTCCAGAATGTTGGGGTTGGCCTTGAGCGCCATGGCCAGGAATTTCTGCAGCTCCCAGTAACAGGCCTGCTGCTCGTTGTCTTCAAACTGCTCCGGGGCTCCGTAGAGGGACCAGTTCAACTCTGGCGGTGCCAGATAGATGCCCCGAAGATCCGTGTCCGATGTTTCCGTTTCCAGCCCATAGGCGCGGGAACCGACGATGCAGCGGTAGATGATGTGATCTTCCAGCGCAAAGTTTGAAAGCGCAGATCCTCCGTCACCCAGACGGTCTTTGAAATGCTTGAGCACTTCCAGCTCCTCCTCTGCCAGGGCAGCTTCAAAACCATCCGGAAAGCGGATCAAAAAACGGGTTTCCTGTCCGCAAGGTGTGCGGGTGACAATGCCAACGGCACCACGCGGGTGAACAAGGGCATGGTTGCTGCCATGCACAGGCACACGGGTAACGACCTGGGTGCCTGCATGGATGTTATGGATCTGGTGCGACATGCAGGTCTGGCACCGACGCTCTAACCCAGCGCAGGCTGTATTCAAAGCAACTTCAGCCTCACTTGATGCGGAGAGGCTGCTGCGCAATCACCTGGCTGTCCTGGGTGGTATAGCGGATTTCATACTCACCGGCCTCCTCCGGTGTCGTCAACTGCGCGGCAGGGTCTGCATTCCGGGTGTAGTCATAGTCCAGGTAGGCGTCCTTCGGGCTGCCCGCTTTCGCGATGGTGATGAAGTCCCCGTCACCGTTTGGTCCCGTCCAGGTCACGGTGATGGACGCGCCCGGAGATGCTTCCTGCGGACCGCTCACGCTTGCTTTCAAATCCGTGAGACGGATAGGCCTGGAGAAGAGCAGTTTGTTCTGAACTTCATCCATGATGCGGATTTCCATCTCTCCAGACTTGCGCGGGGCCTGCAGGTTCACCGGATTTTCGGCCACATGCAGCCGCGCATATTCATTGTAAGCTCCCACCTCGGCCCCTTTGGGCACAATGGTGACGTACAGATTGCTCACCACGGGCGCTTTCCAGGCAATTTTCACATGGGTACCGGCGGCGGCAGACTCCGGCGCCTCCAAGGAAAATGCGGCGGCCTCGACTTTAAAGGCTTTGCGGGCAAACGGTTTGATGGAGCCATCTGTGGCGTAACGCATTTCATAATCGCCAGGTTCCGCCGGAGCACTGACCTCCACCTTGTCTGTCTCCGCTGTCGGGCGGACATACAGCTGGTAGGCACCATCCTCCGCCCCCGCCTTTGTCCAGCCGATCCAGTCACCATTCTGGACATTGGCTTTGTATTTGACCGTGATGGGCGTGCTTGACGCCACGGTGGCAGGCATCTCCAACACCACCTGGGGAGGTTTGACTTCAAACGGTTTCGAGCGGCCGCATACGATCTGCCTGGAGTCTTTGCCGCGTACCGTAAAGCGTGCCTCATACATGCCTGGGGTATCAGGCGCGGTGAGAGTCAGCGTAGCCTCTTTCCCAATCGCGTCCCGCAGGTTTGGTTCGGAAGGATCCGAAGAACCCACAGGCGCAATGATGATGTACTGGTCACCGGTGCCGTTGGCTCCGGCAAAGCTGACGGCGAAGTCGCGGACAGCCACCACCTCTTCGCTCAAGACCTCCACGTTCACCTTGGGCAGTTCTGTGATGTCCAGCTCGAAGGCATTCTCAGTGTCTCTGACCACAATCAGGTCTGTAAACTTGCGGCCGGAGGGTGCGACCGTCGCCGTGTAAACGCCTGGTGCCAGCTCTCCGGACCACACCCCGGGTTCCTCTGTCTTCACCAGGTCAAACAAGGCTGCATCTGTCCCTGAGAGGCGCACCGCGCCGCCTCCGGCGGGTTCGCCATTTTTCATGATTTTCACCGACACCTTTTCCTTCTTCACCATGGGTGCGGCAGGAGCTGCCATGGTGACGGCAGCCGCATTCTTCAGCGCCTCCGCCAGACGCACCGCGCTATCAGCATTCTCAATCGGCGCGAGCGTGGCGAAACGCTCCGCCACCGCCTTGGGCAGCCCGATGCCAATGATCCTTACATCGGCATCAATGCCGTCCGATTTCAGCTTGGCGAGCGCAGCTGCCACATCACCGCCGCAGGACTCTTCTCCATCCGTAAAGACGATGACCTGTTTTTTACCAGGTTTGGTCAAATCATCCGCAGCCGCATTCAATGACAAGGCCAGCGGAGTGGCCCCGATGGCGCGCGCCTCTTTCACCAGGCGCAGCATTTCAGCTCGCTGAAAGCCTTCAACAGGCACCGCCAGCCAGGTGTCTTCACAGGCAGCGCTGTCGCGGTGGGAGACCTTTGAGCCATACAGGCGCAGCCCGATGTGCAACCCTTCCTTCTCGGGGGCGGTAGCGATGAACTCACTGAGCACCTGTTTGGCAGCGTCAATGCGGTAACGCCCGTCGCCAAGCTTGTTCCACATGGAGCCGGAGCAATCCAAAATCAGCTGTACAGAGGTGGTTTCGGCCAGGCCAATGCCTGCACATGAGAGAAATGCACCTGTCAGAGCAGCGGCGAAATGCCTGATGGCAGAGGGGTGGAGCGCGGAAATCATCAAGGACAGTTACGCCTTTTTTCAGTCCGGGTAGCAAAGTGCTTGCACAGTCCCCCTGGTGAATAATAATGCAATTTACTTGCATTATGAAAAGACTCACCCAACCAGCACGCCTGCCTGTAACGGTACTTTCCGGCTTTCTAGGTGCCGGCAAAACCACGCTGCTGAACCACATCCTGCGCAACCGCGAGGGGCGCAAAGTGGCTGTCATCGTCAATGACATGAGTGAAGTGAACATGGATGCCCAGCTGGTAAAATCCGGTGATGCAAGGCTGAGCCGCACTGAGGAAAAGATGGTGGAGATGAGCAACGGTTGCATCTGCTGCACGCTCCGTGAAGACCTCATGCTTGAGGTCAACAAGCTGGCGAGGGAGGGCCGTTTCGATGCCCTGGTCATCGAGTCCACCGGGGTCTCTGAACCCATGCCCGTGGCCGAGACCTTCACTTTCACGGATGATCAAGGCCGCTCACTCTCCGATGTCGCACAACTAGACACGATGGTCACCGTAGTGGATGCGCGGAACTTTCTGAATGACTACCACA
>DASWXG010000420.1:0-2927 GCA_036405615.1 Prosthecobacter sp.
CGGGAGTGCGTGCCGAGGGGTGAAAATGGCTTTTTGGTGCCCACCAAGAATGTGGATGCCGTGGTTGAGGCAATGGAGTTTTTCATCCGGCAGCCGGACCAGGTCGTCCGGATGGGCCGGGCCAGCCGCCTTCTCGCCGAGGAGATTTTTGACGTGAAGATCGTCAACCGGATCATCACGGATGCGATGGGAATCACCGGAAGCGCCCCTGCGCAGCCCCAATCTTTTGACTCTCCTCCTTGCCCCGCCAGTGCGGGTGCGTGATGGTACATTCCTTCCCAGACGAAACGGCCATGTCTTACCAGCTTGCACTTGATCCCAACCGTTCCCCGCAGGGGCCGGGCGGGAAGGCGCTCGTGCCGCTCGCCCCGGGAGGCCCGCTGCCGCCGGTGGATACCAGTCCGTATCTGTCCACCCCGGCTCCGCATTTCACTGAGGCCGTGATCAGTGTCGCAGACCTGGCGGGCTACATGAAGAAACGCTGGTGGTTAGGCCTGCTGGTGGCGCTTCCTCTGGCGGCGGCTGTTTTTTATTTCCTGGGCATGGGGCCCAAAGTGTTTGAGTCCGAGGCCAAACTCCGGCTCCGGCTTCAGGATACCAACGTTTTCAACTTCAATGAAATGGGGCGTCAGGGAGTGACGGAGCTCAGTGCGCCGCAACTCATCAACAACCATCTCACGGAGATCAAATCCCGCCGTTTTGCCGACTATTTTTACGGTCAGTTCGAAGCCTCCAAACGGGATGCTTTCATCAAGGACGAACTGAGCACGCTGGGGCGGAAAGACACCGTCCTGAAAGCCATCGGGCTGTACACACCTCCGCGGCCTGCGCCGCCAGGGGACGTTTTCGCCGAGAGCATTGCCACCACGGTGCGCGTGGAGCCGCAGAAGGAATCCCACATCTTGCGCATCCTGGTGCGCAACCGCAATCCCCAGATGGCTGCGGACATCGCCAACGGTTTTGCCCGGGATTACATCCGCTTTTTTGGAGAAGAGGAAAGCGGCCAGACCCAAAGTGAAAGGGACTACCTGCAGACCAAAGCGGACGAACTGAAGAAGCGGCTGGAAGAAAGTGAGCGGCAGCTGGCGGAGTACCGCAAGACGGAGAACCTCATGCAGCCGAACGAGACCCAGGATGTGGACGGAGACAAAGTCCGCCAGCTCATGACGGCCATCACGAATGCCGAGATCCAACTGGCCAAGGCAAGGAGCGACCTGCAGAGCATCCGCACGGCGCAAGAATCTGGAAAGAATCTCCAGGAAGTGAAGGTGGTGGCAGACAATCCGGATGTGTCGCAGAGCCGCAAGGAACTGGAAGCGGCCATCGTGGAGCGCAAAACTTTGGAACCTCTGTGCGGCAGACGGCACCCGCAGATGATTGCGCTGGCCGGGAAGATCGATTCCACCCAGGCCGCTTTGGATCAGGCCACCAAGGCGGTGGTGTCCATTGCGCAGTCGGAGGTGACAAATCTTGAACGCCAGATCGCGGATTTTCAGAAACAGCTGGAGGCTTCGCGCGGCCAGGTGCTGGACCAGAGCGGCAAGAATGTGCAGCAGAAATTGCTGAGTGACAAAGTGGCTGCGGACCGTGAGATGTACCAGACCATTGTCCGCCGGCTGAACCAGGCGGAGGTGACGGGCAGCTTCAAGGACAGCGGTGCTCTCAGCCTTTCAGACATCGCCATACCGGCGGACAAACCGGTGCTGCCTAACAAGCCGGTGGCGGCCATTGCGAGTCTTTTGATCTTTGGTTTTCTGTTCCTGGGACTGCCGGTCGGCTGGGGATTGTTCGACGACCATGTGTTGCGGATGCTGCGTCATGGAGGCTCCCCCTCCGCGAACATTCCTTCCATCAAAGAGGTGCCCCATATCCCCAGCGGCATGACACGTCCCTTGGGGAGTGCTCCCGCCACTTTGCCTCAGGCTCCTTCTCCGCTGGCTCCGCCTGAGGTGTCTGCCGTGCCTCCCGCTGCTCCGGCTTCACCAGCCGCAGCAGGTCCGTCCACTCCGGAGGAGGCCTCTCAAAGTCTGCTCCAGGTGAATTCCCAGGCTCAGGCCCCGGTCCTGGCCCGGCTGCCTCTGGTGGGGCAGGGGACGGCGGAAGCGATGCTTGGGCAGTTGCTGCGGCCTGAACCTGAAGGCGCCGCCGGGGCGCTGTCCCAGCTGACATCAACTCTGGAAATGCAGGCGCTGAAACGAAGCGGTCTGGGCGGGGTGATCCTCCTGACCAGCGCAGAAGGTGGCGAGGGCAAGACTCTCTCCGCAGCGGCCCTGGCCGCGGCCTTTTGTCATCAGGGACGCAGCGTGTTCATGATGGAGTGCAATGCGATGTCGCCCAGCCTGCATCAGTGGTTTCCGCATGCGACGCATCACAGCGCCTGGGCCAATGAGCTTGAGGCCCTCCGCTATGGCAGGACAAATCTGTTCTTGCTTCCGGCCCATGATCTCCCGGCCTATGCGACCAATGAACTCCTGGACGGCTACAGGCTATGGATCGAACGCGCCCGGCAGCAGGTGGACTGGATCATTCTGGATGGCGGGTCCTTGCTGAGAAACTTTGCCGATGTTGCCCCTCTGGCTCCGCTGGCGACAGACGTGTTGCTGGTAAACAACCCTGGGGTGTCAAATCCTGCCAAGCTGCGCGCGGCAATGAACCTGCTGCAGCCGATGATGAGCAGCAGCGCCTTCCGGGGAATGATCGTGCACGGGGCGTCTTGAGGGGGACGGGCGAGCGTTGATGACAAATTTCCTACACAAATTGTTATGGAAATTATGTTCAATTTTGTTAATTTAATGGTATGCGCCACCTCCAGACTGCTTTTTCAAGCCTTCGTAGCGTGTGGAGCGGACTGCTAAGCGCACTGCTTTTACCGGTCGCCAGCCAGGGAATTATCCTTCATGACACGGGTGATCCGAACGCCAACACCT
>DASWXG010000421.1:0-1652 GCA_036405615.1 Prosthecobacter sp.
GGCTTGCAAAACAAACTGGGTTCTCTGGTCCATTGGGTTGGTTTGATGCCACGGCATGCTGCCATGCTAGCCCCTCGCGGGGCTCCAATGTGTTACCCATGTCCTGAACCTTTTGTGTTACCTATGTCCTGAGACAGCACCGCTTCGCCAGCCGGCGGCGCTTTCTGTTGGCCTTCACCTCTCCCCCAAGGCCATGAAATAAAGTTTGCCAAACTCTACGGCACCACCACCCGCACACGATAGAACGTAGGCACGCTGCCAGCCGGTGTCTGCACCGTCATGACACGCGGTCGCAGCGGAAGGGCTGAAAAACTGGGCGGGTGCACTGGTGGGGGCGTGGGAGCGCGGGCTCAGCTTATACCAGTTCCTGCCATGTCGCGGAGGTGCTCGATGTCGGGCGCGAGTGGGCGGTAGTCCGGCATGCCGGCGCGCCAGTAGGAGGCGTTGCCGGCGATCTGGCCGGTCTCCCACAGTTGGATGATCTCGTGGGTGGGAAAGGGGCCGTAGGTCTCCCCGCCCTGGAGAAGGGTGATGAGGGCGGGCGGGGTGGCCGGGGCTGTGTCTTCCATGGGCGGCGGCGCAATGGCCTGGCTTTCGGGGATGGAGACAGAGGTGGTGGCGACGGCCTGGGGATGGAGGAGGCGGGGACGCTGGGGCTGGTCTTTGGAATCGGGGGTGGAGGCATCCGCCCCTGCCTGCTGCAAGGGGCGGCCAGGGATGAAGCAGAGGGAGAGGGTGGTCAGCGATATGCCCAGGGCGATGTAGGTCAGGGGCTGCCAGTAGCTGAGGTAAAATAATGCGACGAGGATGCCGCTGGCGGCCAGCCAGGGAGACCAGCCGATGTCTTCCAGACGACGGATGGTGAGGGCCGGCATGGCGATCCACAGCATGCCCCCTGTGAGCATGGCCCCGACAGGATAAGAGGGAGCGCTAATGATGCCGCAGATGAAGACGCCCTGCACGGCTGCGATGAGAAACAGGCAGCAGCCCCAGCCGAAGAAGGCCAGACGACCGACCCGGCACCTGCCATGGGGGGATTTTTTGTCCCTCGCACGGAAGGTGGACGAAAACATGGCGAAGCAGATGCCGCCACCCACGAGGCCGGGGATAAGCAGGAACTGCAGCGTGGGCCACGGGAAGGCCACCGGAGGCGGTGCCGTGGCGGCGGGGAGCGGAGCTGCCTGGGTGGTGGTAATGGCAGTGGCAGACTCTCCACCATGCACGACGATGCTGTCTGCCATGGCGCGGAAGATGGGCCGCATCTCATCCATGTGGGCGGGAAGCTGGGCGGCCTGCGCGGCACTCTCGGCTTTGAGCGTGCCCGCCAGGGTGACGAGGGTGCTGCCGTGAAGGAAGGCGAACTGGATGATGCGGAGGTTCACGGGACCATTCTTGCGCGACACGATGTCGTCGTACTCAATGGTGCTTGCCATCTGGCCGCCGATGACGGTGGATCTGCCCGTGCGATAGACCGCGGAGCCCGGTATGCGCGCCCTGAGTTCACCAGGCAGAAGCGGATGTTTCAGCAAGCCGAGGGAGATCTCCCTCTCCACGGCCTCGCACATGAGAACAACGCTGTCGGTAAAGTTTCCAGGCAGGTCGAAGGTCTGCACGAAGATGCTGCGCTCATTCTCGGAGGCCTTCCAGCCGGC
>DASWXG010000422.1:0-8406 GCA_036405615.1 Prosthecobacter sp.
GGCGAAGTCAGCAGCGCCACCTGCTTCTTCTACAAAGATGAGTTCGACGCCTATCTGGCCGACGGCACCCTCACCACCCTGACCACCGCCTGGAGCCGCGACCAGGCCGAGAAGATCTATGTGCAGCACAAGATGCTGGAAAACAGCGCCGAGATCTTTGCCTGGCTGGAGCAGGGCGCCATCGTCTACGTCTGCGGTGACGCCGCACGCATGGCTGTGGATGTCGACAAAGCCCTCCACACCATCATCGAAAAAGAAGGCAACAAGACTCCCGAAGAAGCCGTGGAATACATGACCGCCTTCAAGGAAGCCAAGCGCTACCGCCGCGACGTGTACTAAGCCTTCTCAGGCGGTGCATCTGCCGCCTTGAATGCCGTTCCAAAACAAAAAACCCGGAGAGCGATCTCCGGTTTTTTTGTTGGGATGGGGCAGCCGTTCAGCCACAAAGCTCAAGCAAGCGTCGCCAAGTGCGCCACGCAGATCTGGGACCAACTCTCCAGGCTGTCCTTGTTTTCCAGCAGTTCAGAAAGGGACACGAACCGCAGGTCCTGGATGGCGTCCTCATTGGACTTCACATCGTCGCTGCTCAGTTCAAAGACATGGATGACACCCAGGTGCACACTGCCCACTTCACTGGAGTCGTCGTTGATCAGGCCGATGACCTTCTGCGTATGGGTGCCGCCCAGTTGCAGTTCCTCAGCAAGCTCACGCTCGATGCTGTTGAAATACATCGCCTCGCCCATCTGGTCCTGCCCCTGGTCCACGGGATTGATGTGGCCGCCGATGCCGATGCTGCGCTTCGCCACCAGGCGCTTTTCGCCAGAGCTGCCGCCGCGCGTATAGCTCAGGTAGCGGTCACCATGCTTGAACACGGAGTAAGGGATGAGCTGCTTGTGAGTCGGGTCCGCCTCGGCCGCAGGACGCTCCATGAAGAAATTGGCCCCCGGAGCCAGCATGGCATGCAGATAGCGTTCCGCATCCGGCTGAAAGCCTTGGAAACTGCCGAGTGAGTCGAAAAGCGAACGGGGGATGACAAGAACGTGTTCCATGAGAGAGCGGCGAGTGTGCCCCTGTCCCGCGCCGGGTCAATCGCCAATGCAGCTCCCGGGCGGATTGCCCGTCATCACCGGTATTTTCTCCGGGTCAGATCACCAGGCTCGACTTCATCTTTTCTGCCATCAGCAGAGCGCGGAAACGCTGTTCGTCGCTGTCGCGAGTGTCGCTGACGAGGCAGTAACGGTAGTCGTGCCAGTGCTGCAATTCAGCCTCGGCATTGCGCATCCGCAGTTCAAAGGCCTCCTCGCTCTCCGTATTCCGCCCGCTCAGGCGCTGGCGCAGTTCCTCCATGCTCGGAGGCATCACAAAAATGTCGGTCAGGCAGCGGCCCACCAGTTCATCCTCACAGCCGCGCACCTGCACGGCCCCCTGGACATCAATGTCCATGAAGACATCCACCCCCTGCCGGAGGTAGTCGTAAACATAACTCTTCAGCGTGCCGTACCAGCGGTTGTGAACCCGGGCATACTCAAAGAATTCCCCCCGGTCCACCCGCGCCAGAAAGTCCTCTTCCGTGAGGAAAAAGTAGTCTTTGCCATGCTCCTCACCTGCACGCGGCGCCCGGGTGGTGCAGGAGACGGAAAACACCGCGCTGACGCCGTCGCACACCTTGCGGCACAGCGTGGTCTTGCCGGTGCCGGAAGGACCGGAAACGACAACCAGAAGACCAAGGCGGGGGGACTGAAGATTCATGCAGTGCGTTTAGCCATGAGGAAGCCCGGCTGCAACTGAAAGACTACTCGTCCCCGTCATCATCTGCATGGCTCTTGCCATCCCCAACCAGGCCGTCAGGCTCGGACAAAAGACGGCGGAAACGCAACTGCTGAACGCGCCGTGGATCCGCCTTGGTGGTGGTCACCTCGTAACCTTCGATCACGACTTTCTCCCCCACCTTCGGCAGATGCCCCAGCAGGTGCGTGACATAACCGCCAATGGTGGTCACCTCCTCGCTCTCAATGTCCAGGCCCGCCTGGTCCTTCAATTCATAAAGGTTCAGGGTGCCTTCCACAATGAACTCGTCTTCGTCCACCCGGCGAAACTCGCTGTTCTCCTGGTCGAACTCGTCCTGAATGTCTCCGACGATTTCTTCCAAAACATTGTCCAGAGTCACCACACCCACCGTGCCGCCATACTCATCCACGGCCAGGGCCAGGTGCACATGCTTGTCCAAAAAGAAACGCAGCAGTTTGTCGATGGGCATCATCTCCGGCACCATCGGCAGGTCGCGTTTGATCTTGCGCAAGTCCGCTGAGGGCTTGCCCACCAGCCCCAGCAGATCCTTGATGTGAATCAGCCCGATGCTGTGGTCCAGGTGCCCTTCCACCAGCGGGTAGCGCGTGTGCTTGCAGTCCACGGCCACCTTCAGGTTGGTCTCAAAAGAATCGTCTGCATCCAGGGACACCACCTGGTTGCGCGGCGTCATCACATCCCGCACGCAGCGGTCATTCAGAGCCAGGGCATTGAGCAGGATGTCCTTTTCCGTCTCAGTCACTTCCTTGGCGTTCTGGCTCTCCGCCACAATATGCCGCAACTCCTCTTCCGAGTGTGCCAGTTCGCTCTCCGAAGCCGGCTCCAGCCGGAACAGCGTTTTCAAAAGCCAGTTGGCCGTGCCGTTGAGCAGCCAGATCGCCGGCCTGAACACGACATAGAAAAAATGCAGCGGCCCGCTGATCACCAATGTCGTGGCCAGAGACTTGCGAATGGCCAGCGACTTCGGAGTCAGTTCACCCAAAACCACATGTAAGAAAGTCACCACCCCAAAACCAATGCCGATGGAGACCGAGGAAATGACCGAGTCATTCGTGACCCCCATCTTCCACATCAGCGGCTGGATCACCCGGGCCACATAGGGCTCACCCACCATGCCCAGGGCGATACTGGCCAGGGTGATGCCCAGCTGCGTGGCCGAAAGGTAACCGTCCAGATTTTTCAGGGCATTGCGCGCCACTTTGGCCGATGCATTGCCTTCATCCACAAGCGTGTCCAGCTGGGTGCTGCGCACTTTGACAATGGCAAACTCAGCCGCCACGAAGAAGGCATTGAGAAGCACAAAGAACAGAACCAGCGCGGCTGACATGGCCAGCTCTCCCGGGGTCAGATTCCACTCATGCAAAACAGCATGGGACTCGCCACCGCCACCCATGGCGAGCAAGTTGGGGAGAATAACGTTGAAGTTCATGGGGTGCGCCACGGAGGACGCAATGCAGCAAGTTTAAAGCCGCTCGTAGTTCCCATCACAACGTTTTTCGAGGATGGTAAAGCCCGCTTTCTTGGCGTCCGAAACGGACAGGGGCTTGGTGACCTTGGGGGTCGAAAATCCGCTGATGAGCTTCTTCACCGGTTTCCGGCAGAGAGGACAGTGCGTCAGCGGGGCGCGATCCATCGGGCGGCGTAGGTCAAAGCCGCGTTTGCAGGAGGGACATCCCTCCTCCGGGTTTTCTGCAATGTAGGAATACGTGGGCATGGTTTTATTCTCCACGTCTCCCTGGGCAAGGTCCAGAGAGACTTTCCCTGGACCTGTAACCGGCAAATTACCAGCTGGACTTGGTCACCCCGGGAATCAGACCGGCGAGGGCCATTTCACGGAAGGTCAGACGGGACATCTGGAAGCGGCGCATGTAAGCGCGACGGCGACCGGAAACGCGGCAGCGGTTGGTCAGACGCGTCGGGCTGGCGTCACGTGGGAGGAGGGACAGGCCCACGAAATCACCATTCGCCTTCAACTCCGCGCGGAGTTTAGCGTATTTATTGACGGTCTTCTGTTTGCGCTTCTCGCGCTCAAGCCAAGCTGTTTTTGCCATAGGGGCGGTGAGAATGCCTCAAGCTCGCCACTTCGCAAGGGAAATTTCATTTGTAAGACCCCCAGAACGTGTCAATTTGAGTCACTATGATCATCGGAATGCTCGTCGCCGTCGGTTTCCTCGCCTTGGGAGTCATCGTTTTCACCTTCCTTCAGAAGGCCTGATTCAGTCAGTCCTCGCCTTCCGGCTGGGAAATACCTGCATACAGTTCAGGGAAGCGACGTTCCAGCGCCTTTGGCGTGACGTAGCCGATGAGTTGTGCCTCCCGCCAGTCTGCCAGCCCCCAGTAAGCGTGGGGCAAAGCCAGCAAAACCGCCGTACAGGTCGGCATCTTGGAAACATGGGCGCGTGCGAGAATGCGCTCGGCAAAGTCATGCAACCCGGGGTTGTGGCCGAAAATCACGGCATGCTTCCAGTCTTCGTCAAATTCCCGAACGACCTCCAGGATCCGCGAGGCCTCGGCCAGATAAAGACGTGAATCCAGACGCAGGGCCTCCAGAGGCATCCGTGCAGTTTCCAGCATGATCTTGGCGGTGGCCAGCGCCCTGGCCGCAGTGCTTGTCACCAGTCTTTCCGGCGGCGGAATGAGTGCCGGAGTGCCCGCCCCGCCAAAATAGGTGCGGTGAAGGAATGACGCCACTGCCGGAGCGGCCTTCAGCCCGCGCTCATTGAGCGGCCGGTCATGATCTGCCAGACCATGCTGGGCCCAGCTGGATTTTGCATGACGGACTACGGTGAGATACTTCATTCCGGGGAAATTATCGGGGGCAAACCTATCCCCTCGCATGAGCGGGGGCAGGTGTCAAACCGCAGGCGGTTTTCATCCATTCGAAACCTCAAAAACTCATGGATGCATGCCTCTTCGAACGACACAGCATCCCTCACAGCAGCACTTCCACCTGCTGACCGGTCTCCACCCGCTCGCCGGGAGCCAGCCGCAGCAGGCCGTTGGCCTGGCTGAGGGCAAACAGAGCATGGCTTTGCTGCAGGCCCTGGACGGCAAAACGCCCGTCCTTCAGGACTCCGCGAAGATAGTGCGGGCGGTCACCGTCATTGTGCAAAGCAGCCGCTGAAACGGCGGGCACCCGCACAGGCTCCAGATCCCCTGCCCCCATTCTGCGTTCCAGGGCTGGCCTAACAAAAAGCTGGTAAGTCACATAGCTCGAGACAGGATTTCCTGGCAGCCCAAAAACATACTTGTCTCCGGCCCGGGCAAAAAGGAAGGGTTTGCCGGGCTTCACCTTCACCCGCCAGAGTTCGGGTGTGATGCCGAGGGCCAGCAGCGCCGGCTTCACATGGTCATGATCTCCCACGGACACACCGCCGCTCAGGAGAACGATGTCATGCTCTTCCAGCAAAGCGCGCAGCGTGGAGATGGTCGCCTCAAGTTCATCCCGGCAATGCACTGCCGACGTCTCCCGGATTCCCTGGGCCGCCAGCATGGCTTGCAGCATGATGCCGTTGCTGTTGTAAATCTGCCCAGCCTGCAAAGACTGGCCTGCGGCCACGAGTTCGTCACCGGTGCTGAGCACAGCCACACGCGGCACCGCATAAACACGGACTGCGGCCAGCCCCTGCGAGGCCAGCACGCCGACTTTGCCAGGAGTGATGAGTTCTCCCCTTCTCAGCAAAACCTGCCCTTCGCACAAATCCGCCCCGGCGCGGCGCACATTCTCCCCCGGTTCCACAGGCTCCCGGCATAAGATGCAGTCCCCTTGCCGGTCCACATCTTCCTGCATGATCACCGCATCCGCCCCGCCCGGCATCGGCGCACCGGTGAAAATGCGGATGGCTTCTCCTGCACCGCAGTGCAACCCTAGATCCCTTCCCGCTGGCTGTTCTCCAACGACGCGGACAGGAGATTTTGGATCCCTTGTTTCTGCGGCCCGCAGTGCGTAGCCGTCCATCATGGAGTTGTCGAACCCTGGCAGCGGCACCGTCGCCAGCACATCTGCGGCGGCATAAGCCCCCAGGGCCAGGAGCAAAGATCTTTCCACAACGGGTCCGGCGCTCATCGCCGCCAGCACCCGTTCACGCGCTTCGTTTTCAGAGATCATCGCACCTGCGGTTCCAGTTCATTTCCAGCGGAAGGCAGCGGCGGTACCGTGATGGCCGGAGCACTTCCAGGAGACAGCGTTTCGACACCTCCCGAAGCCGGGGCCGGGCTGTTGTCCACCGGCAGGTTGAAGGGCATGGGCATTGGCAATGGAGCCACCGTTGGCTGAGACGGCATGGTGGGCGGAGGTGGCGGAGAAGGCGGCGGTGGCTTGATCTCGGCTCCTGCTTTGATGAGCACCAGATTTGTGACCCGGGGCTGTCCGCTGACAATGTCAGCGGTCAGGTAGCGTCCCTTGCGTTCCGGGGTCACCTTCAGCTTTGACTCCACACCCGTGGCATCCAGGGCCGTCAGTTCGGTACCGACATCCAGGGGTGGGATATTTTCACACCGGACCAGAACGTAGTTTTGCTCCGGATTCACCATTTCAACGATACCGATCAGCGTCGGCTTCGGAGCCTCTGGCTTTTTTTTCTTTCTGAAAAGGCCGCATCCCGGCAGCACGCTGACCAGGAACAAAGCTGAGCAAAGGCAAAGGACAAACCGCATGCCGCCCACCCTAAGCCCCGGCCATTCGCAAGGCAAGACAAGACCAAACCAGACCGTAAGCCAGCCACAACACGGCAGGCTGGCCCCCAAACAAAAAAGCGGACTGTCCGGGAAGACCGGTCAGTCCGCTTTTTCAAAGAAAGCAACTTTAGCTCTTGTTAGGCAGGTCCACCAGCATCTGGGCGTTGCTTGGATAGCGCTCCATGAGTGTCAGCACACGCTGGATCGCATCAATGGGCTTGTGCCCGGCAAGGCCGCGACGCAGCATGTGAATCTTGTCGAGCTGGAAGGCCTGCAGCAGAAGCTCTTCACGGCGTGTGCCGGACTTGAAGATGTTCACTGCCGGATAATAAAACTGCTCGGCGATCTTGCGGTCCAGCACGAGTTCCATGTTACCGGTGCCTTTGAATTCCTGGAAAATCAGGTCGTCCATGCGGCTGCCGGTTTCCACCAGCGCCGTGGCCAGAATGGTCAGGCTGCCCGCCTGGCGGGTGTTACGGGCTGCGGCGAACAGGCGGCGGGGAATCTCCATGGCTCCCACGCCCATACCACCGCTCATGGTGGCACCGCCCTGCTTGGCGTTGTTGAACGCACGGGCCAGACGGGTGATGGAATCCATGAGCATGAACACGTGCTCACCGCACTCCACCAGACGCTTGGCGCGCTCCACCGCAAAAGCGGCGATGCGTGTGTGGCTCTTGATGTCCTGGTCGTTGGAGCTCGCGTAAATTTCGGCCTTCGGCAGGATGCGTTTGAACTCCGTCACTTCTTCCGGACGCTCATCCACCAGCAAAATCATGAGGTGCATGCCAGGATGGTTGGCAACGATCGCTTCCGCGATGTGCTGCAACATCGTCGTTTTACCAGCACGGGGGGGAGCAACGATGAGACCGCGCTGGCCGCGGCCAACGGGTGTGAACATGTCGATCACACGGGTGGTCAGACGGTCCTTCACGGTTTCCATCTGAATCCGCTTGTTCGGGTTGACCGCCTTGAGCTCTTCAAACAGCGGCATATCACGCATGGCTTCCGGAGTGCGGCCATTGACTTCGGCCACACTGGTGACCTGAAGACCACGCTGCCCTTTCTGGGCAATGCCTTTCACCTGCATGCCTTCACGCAGGCCATACTGGCGGATGAAGTCAGCCGAGATGAAAGCGTCATTCGGGTGCTGGGAAAACATGCGGTCACGCTGGCGCAGGAAACCGTAACCTTTCGGGGTCAGTTCCAGAATGCCGTCGGCAGCCTCCGGCGGGCCGAGGGGCACCTCCGGCGCACGCGGGCGCTCTTCATCACCACCCGCCTGGCTGTCACCGCCGCCGCCATGGGAGCGTTGCTGTCCCTGGCCGCCACCATTGGCCTGCTGACGGGCCAGCTTCTCCTGGCGGAAACGTTCACGCCGCTCCTTCCAGCGTTCGAATTTGGATTTGCGCCGCTCTTGCGGGGCCTCGCCCGTGGGCGCTCCCGCAGGCACAGCCTGGGCGGCCTCACTCGCAGCAGCGGGCGCACGCGCCGGGGCCTCAGCCACCGGTGCCGGGGCTTTAGGCTGTGCAGGCACTTCAGCCACTGCCGGTGCGGACAAAGGCGTGGGCGCAGCAGCTTCTTCTGCCAGCACCGGCGCTTTGACTGCCGGAGCAGCCTGATAGACCGGAGACGCAGGCGCGGATACCTCGGCAGGTGCTGAGACAGCAGCCGGAGCCGCCGTTTCCTCGACGGCAGGGCGGGCAACAGGCTCCTCCGCAGCCTTCATCTGCGCCAGCATTTCAGCCGCCTTTTTCAAATGGGCTGGCTTGCGGGGCGCACGCGGCTTTTTCGTTCCGGCTGTTTCAGCTTCGACGCCTTCGGTTACGGCCTCCTGCGCCACAGGGGCGACCGGCGCTTCCACCGCTGTCGGAGAGGCAGTCTCCTCAGCGCCAGCATCAGCATCCTTCACCTTCTTCGCTG
>DASWXG010000423.1:0-4677 GCA_036405615.1 Prosthecobacter sp.
TGTAAAAAGCCGCTGTTCATCACCACCTGCCCCGCTTTTTTCACTTCCACGGCCGGCATTTTCTGTCCATCGATCCAGGAAATTGTCGCCAGCAGATCCGAACCTGGGGCTTTGATTTCCAAATCAAAGCTTTTCCATTTCTCGGCATCCAACAGCTCACTGCTGAGCCGGTAGTGCAGGTCGTTTGTCTGCTCACCATCTGCCGGAAGATTCAGTGAGCCGCTGGCCAGCACGGCATAAACGGGCTCAGGAGCCGGATCACCTTCGCCATCATCTCCATCCCGTCGCACCGAAAAGCTGGTATGGCCGATCTTCTCCGAACCATGGTACAGGTGCAGGTTGTTATTCAGCGCGGAAGCGTGGGTCAGAAACAGGTCAAAAACGAATTTCGGCGGCACCTCGGCAAACCGTGACTGGTCTGGAAAATAGCTGTCGCGAATGAGCAAACCGGTCATGACGGCCCAGAAGAGCACAACCACTGCCGATAGAATGCGCCAAAGCATGCTTTGAATACTGCCGCCAAACCGCTGCGGATGTAAAGATCAGGCGATTAATTTCTTCACCAGGTGTCCCGCCACTCCGGTGAGGCGGACATCCAGGCCCTGGAACTTCACCGTCAGGCGTTTGTGATCAATGCCCAGCAGATGCAGCATGGTGGTGTGGAGGTCGTGCACATGCACCACATCCTCCACAGCGCGGTACCCCAGTTCATCCGTAGCACCGTAGCTAAACCCGGGCTTCACCCCGCCCCCCGCCATGAACACATTAAAAGCCAGGATGTGGTGATCGCGTCCGGTTCCCTGCCCCATTGGCGTGCGGCCAAACTCACCGCCCCACAGGATCAGCGTGTCATCCAGCATACCGCGCTGTTTGAGGTCTTTGATCAGGGCTGCTGTGGCCTGATCCACATCCATGGCGGCCGACTTCATGCCATCCACAATGCCGCCGTGATGATCCCAGGCCCGGTGATAAAGCTGGATCATCCGCACGCCCCGTTCTGCCATCCGGCGGGCAAGCAGGCAGTTGGATGCAAAGCTTCCATCGCCAGGTTCCTTGACTCCGTAAAGATCCAGGATGTGCTGCGGCTCGCTTTTCAGGTCCGTCAGTTCCGGCACGCTCGCCTGCATTTTAAAGGCCATCTCGTACTGGGCGATCCGGGTCTGGATTTCAGGATCCAGCTTTTCCTCCGCCAGCATCCCGTTCAGACGGCGGATTTCATCCACCACCTGCCTCTGGGTGCTCTGACAGACACCGTCCGGATTGCCGAGATAATGCACCGGCTGCCCCTTGGCCTGGAACTGGATACCCTGATACTTGCTGGGCAGGATGCCCGCCGACCACTGCCGTGCAGACACGGGCTGCTGCCCCGTTTTCCCGGCCGAGGTCAGCACCACAAACCCGGGCAAGTCGCTGGTCTCGCATCCCAGGCCGTAAAGCAGCCAGGAGCCCATGCTGGGGCGCCCTTTGATGATGCTGCCCGTGTTCATGAACGCATGCGCCGTATCATGATTGATCTGCTCTGTCTGCATGGAGCGGACAATGCAAAGGTCATCCGCCACACCGCCGATGTGTGGAAACAGCTCAGAGATCTCCTGCCCGCTCTGCCCCCACTTTTTAAATTCGCAGAATGCTCCACGGGCCTTCAGTTCCGCCCCTTGCAACTGGGCCAGTTGCTGGCCTTTGGTAAAGGATTCGGGAAAGGCCTGGCCATCCAGTTCCTTCAACTTGGGCTTCCAGTCGAAGGTCTCCAGATGGGACGGTCCGCCCGCCATGCAAAGGAAAATCACCCGCTTCGCCTTCACTGGCACATGCGGCCTGACCATGGCCCCCGGTACACCGGCGAAGGCGGAAGTGCCCAGCCCCGCCAAGGCCATCCCTCCCAGCCCATAAGCCGACTGGGTCAAAAAAGCCCTGCGGTTCACGCTCAAGGCATGGGAGATGGGATCAAACGCTTTCATCCTGGCGGGGTACAATACGCCGAATCTACCCTGGCCTTGCCGCTCAAAGCCAGCTTCAAACCATGGACGATTCCGGCAAAGCTCTTTTCACCGCCCTTCGATTCGCCTCCCTTTACGAGCCAGGCAGTTCCAGATCAAAGTCCCATGTTACCTCTGGAAACCAGCGCTTTTTGTCCGCCTCCTGTGCCAGCGGCACATTGGGATTTCGCCGCACCATCGCTTTGTAAAACCGGTCCGCTGTTTGGGGATCCTTCCTCATCAGCCAGCTTCCCGCGATGCAGAGAACCTCGGCGGTTTTGCCAGCAAGTGGTAAGCTTGCACCCAGGATCTTGAACTCGCGATGCTCTCGCCAATCTCAGGCTTCCACACCCTCTGCCAAACATAGACCTTTGAAGGCAGCGGCACCGCGCGTTTGCCCGTTTCAGGCCGGCAGGCGGGCTGGCAGAGGACCGCAGCCATCAGCAACAGCAAGTGTGCATTCGTCGCAATCCTTTTCCACCCCATGGGGAAATCATGAAACAGTCCACCTTGGGACGCCAGGGCTTTGCTCCTCTCCGGGTCTGAAAAAACAGGCCACCATTCCGCTTCAATCAGTCAGTCTCAAACGGGCACGCAAAAAGCGCCGGGTGCGTTCCGTAACCGGTACGGAGTCGCGGATTCGCAGAAGATCGGGGGTGTTGATCTCAACGACGACTTCCCCATCTGCCCAGCTTAGTGGATCGCCCAGGTCGCCGGTCAGTTCTCCGCCATAGCCGATGCCCACCGCGTCACCATTCTTGTGCAGGGTGAGTTGCAGATACTGCTTTCCATCGATGGTGACCAGACCTCCATGCTTCTCCAAAAGCGAGGGAATCCGGGGATCAAAACCAAAGGCATACTCTTCCAGATTGTTCAGGCCGTCTTGATCCGGGTCTGCGGTGTAGTCTCCGTCCACACTGGCAGGTCCGCCCGGGAAATGCCGCGACAGCCAGGCTTCGAACTCGTGCCGGTGGCCGGTGAAGGACAGATCCTTGAAGGTTGTCACGGCACCGTCATCCGCCTGGAGGCGGGCCGTGTAAGCACCAAACTGGGAAAACAGCGCCGCCGTTGCCAATGAATCTTCATCATTGAAGACCAGCGGCCCTGGGCCGGCCCTGCGGCTCCAAAGGTGAGTGAGGCTGGCGGGTTCAGGCAGGCCGTCGTCCGTCACGCTGCCTTGCAATGCCACCGGACTCAGCGTGTCAAAAGCAGGCGGCACAATGTCCACCACCGGCGCACGGTTGAGCGAGGCCATGGAGAAGCCGGTGAACACGACCGTGTTCAACCCGGAGCCCAGATTGTTGTCCACAAACAGACCGGCTTTCACCACATCCGGCAAGACCACGGCCTGCGGAGGCCCCAGTTGCACCCAATCGCCCGGAGTTCCGGCAACATCCGGCGCATGGAAAGCGGTGACCACATTGCCCCGCCGGACAAGCCGCAGCCAACGTTCGGTCCCTGAATAACTGGCGACTCCATCTTTGATGCCTCCCTGGGTGGTCCTCCACAAAAAGCCATCATACGCAGACTGCGGCACACGCCCCACATGAGCATAGGCCGAATAGGGATCTGTGCTGGCGCGCACCATCAGCCCGGAACGGGCCCGGGAGGCTGAAGACGAGGCTGTGCCGTGCCTCACCGTCATGACAAAGTCACCCACAAAGCTGCGCGCATAAAAGGCACCTGTGCTGGGTGAATCATAAACCGGGTCCACCACGGCAATGTCCAGTCTGCCCGCACCACCCAGGGTGATCGTGCCGCTGGCGTTGGTCACCGTCGGCGCAGGAGTGGTAACAGTTCCAATGCTGAGCAGTTCCCAGTCGGCCGTATCCGAGTCTTGGCTCTTGACCGTGAGGTCTGCTGTCGTGGTGAACTGGCCATCATAGGCGATCAACCGCAAAACATAGATGCCCGCTGCATTAAACGACACCCCCGTGCTGGATTGCGAAGCATCGTCAAAAATGGCCGGAGCAGGACCGCTGACCTGGGTCCAGGAAGTCGTCAAAGGCTGAGGGAGTCCGTCGTCTGTCACAGCGGCGTTGATGGCCAGGCCGTTTCCTGCTGAAATGATCTGGCCTGTGCGAACCGGGCTGAGGATTCGGATGCGCGGAGCGACGTCATTGTCTTCAATCTCCAAACGTGAACTGGAAACCGGGCCGATGTCATAGGCCCCGGGCAGCAAAACAGCGACAGCATCCTCAAGGCCTTCGACCACACCATCGTCTGCTGGATTGAGCGTGAGGGTCAGCGTGTCCTGCCCCGGTTGAAACTCAAACGTCCCGGGTTCCACCTCGTAGTCGGTGCCACGCACGGCCCTGCCAGTGAAAAACACCTGAACGGGAATCCGCAGGTTCAAGGCCCCCGTACGCTGTAACGTCCAGACCGCTGGGCGGCTGCCCTCCTTGGCTGGCAGCGGAGATGCCGGAAGGAATGACACTGTTCCATACTCGTCATCAGAGATCCACACCTCGGCTGTTCTGACCGCTGCTGTCCCATACGCCGTATCCGACAGGATCTGAAGCACGACGTTTTCCGGGCCTTCCACCAGATCATCCTGCAAAGGAGACACCGTCAGCTCCGCCTCCGCCTGGCCCGGGGCAAAAACCACGGAAGCCGGAAGAGAGGAATAATCGCTGCCTGCGGTGGCTGTCCCGGAAGCGGCCACCAGCACCGTCAGCGAATCGGTAGTTAGGCCGCTGCG
>DASWXG010000424.1:0-1736 GCA_036405615.1 Prosthecobacter sp.
GGTTTTGTCAGCATTCAGTACCAGTCTGAATATCAGCCTCAGGGAAAACCGCTCATCAAGCCTTCCGTCAAAGCTGAGCCGTTGATGCCTCTGCTGGAAGCGGGAGCCGCCCCGGCACCGGTTCTTGACATGGACTATGCCGACTCGGGCGACCGCAAACTGTTTGCCGCCATTCAGGAAAAGGATGGCGAGCGGCATCTCGTCACCCTCAGCCTTCGTCAGAAAAAGAGCCTGATGGGCAAGGGCAAAACGGAGATCGATGCCCGGAGCGACCTCACATCCCTGCTCGCCGGGGCGCATCCTGAACGTGTCCTTGTGGCCGGAACCGCAGACAGCCTGCTGGCAATGACCAAAGAGGGCGAGGTGCTGTATTTCTACCGCCAGGGCACCGGCTGGGAACTCCGCCAGCGCTTCCAACCGTTTGATGGCGGCCAGGTTTCTGGCGTGGACTACCTGTTTGGCCAGGTCAGCGTGGTTTGTTACAACCAGGAAGGCAAGGTCCGCATCTTCAGCCTGCATGTGCCCGAAGGCGGCAACATGCGCCTGTTTGGCCTGACCAAGGAGTTTCATCCCCTGGAAGGTCCCATCACCTACTACCGCGCCAGCCAGCGCAACAAGTCCTTCCTGGTCGGCAACGAAAAGGAGTGCGCCTTGTGCTATGCCACCACCGCCAGCGTGAGACGCAAGGTGGATCTGCCATTCAAGGCCGTCTCTGTCGCACTGGACGCCAAAGCGGAACACCTGGGTTTCCTCGACAGCCAGGGAGCCATGCACCTGTATGAAATCAGCGACCCGCACCCCGAGGCCGGCTGGTCTGCCTTCTTTGGCAAGGTGTGGTATGAAGGTTATTCCAAGCCTGTCTATGAATGGCAGAGCACCAGCGGTACCGATGATTTCGAACCCAAACTCTCCCTGATCCCCCTCATCATGGGGACCCTGAAGGGCACGTTCTATGCCATGCTCTTCGCAGTGCCCATTGCCCTGCTGGCCGCCGTCTACACCTCCCAGTTCCTGGCCCCTGGCCTGAAGCGGATCGTTAAACCTGCCATGGAGATCATGGCCTCCCTGCCCTCCGTGGTGCTCGGTTTCCTTGCCGCGCTCTGGCTGGCTCCGCTCATCGAAAACCGCGTTCCGTCAGTCATTCTGGTGATCGTGTCCATCCCCCTCTCCGCCAGCCTGCTGGGGCTCATCTGGGGCCGGATGCCCATCCTCTACCGCAACCGCCTGCCCAAAGGCACGGAGTATCTGATCATCGCGCCCGTCATGCTGGCCTTTGCCTGGCTGGGCTGGACCCTCGGCCCCGCCTTTGAAAAACTCGCCTTCGTGGCCACCATGCCGGACGGCAGCCAGGTGGCGGACTTCCGCATGTGGTGGCCGCGTTTCACCGGCATGTCTTATGACCAGCGCAACTGCCTCGTCGTCGGCTTCATGATGGGGTTTGCCGTGATTCCCGTCATCTTCACCATCGCCGAAGATGCCCTTTCCAATGTCCCGCCCGCGCTGACTTCCGCTTCTGAAGCCCTGGGCGCCTCCCGCTGGCAGGTGGTGCGCACCGTGGTGCTGCCCATCGCCTCCGCCGGCATCCTTTCCGCCGTCATGATCGGCCTCGGCCGTGCCGTGGGCGAAACCATGGTCGTCGTCATGGCCACCGGCAACACGCCCTTCTTTGACGCCTCCGGGAACTTCTTCCTGGGAGACCTGGGACTGGGTGCCGGCAAGTTCCCGCTGGCCGACCA
>DASWXG010000425.1:0-3538 GCA_036405615.1 Prosthecobacter sp.
GGTGCGGATGAAGTCGCGGGCGCGGTCCTGGGTGAGGTGGACGATTTTTTCATCCAGGCCGTCGAAGATGATGAGAGCATTTTCCTGCCGCACAAGGCGCAGGAGATCGGCAGCGGTGATCGTGCGGTCGGCCACACGCCAAGCGCGCTGGATGACGCTGGTGAGCAGTTCTTCGATGGTAGGAACCGCGCCGGGTGCGTCCGCCACGTAGTCGCGCAGGTCGATGTAGATGGGCAGCGGGTACTTTTTGCCCGGTTCCTTCTGACGCTTCTCAATGAGCAGACGGGTGAACTGCTTCAGTGTGGTGGTCTTGCCAATGCCGACCTCCCCCAGCAGCGCGAAGAACGGCGCGCCATCGGCACGCAGGGCCCAGGCCTCCAACTCATCCAACGCGTCCCGCGCTTCCCCGAGGCTGGCTTTGGCAGGGTCCAGCGATTCTCGCCGCGCCAGGTGATGGGCAAGGCCCTTCGTGCGCTGAAAGTGCCGGGTCTCCTCCGGCACACGCATCCACCGTTGCACCTCCTCCTCACTCGGACAGCCTGCCGAAGTCCTAAGCACTGCGGGCACTCCTGCCTGCAGCCCGAGCGTCTCCTCGTCCTCGCCACACTCAGCCTTGCCCGCGTCACCTGTTCCCGCAAACCACGCATCCAGTCGCTTCTCAATCTCGAGGAAGAGCAAATGGGCAAAGTCGCTCTTGTCCACCGTGCGGTGCATGTGGTCATACGTGCGTTGCCCCTTGAAGAAGATCTGCTTCTCCTGCAGTCCTTTCAAATCGTGACGGTCCAGGCTGATGGTCGCCAGTCCCACCGGGATCACAGGTTTGCAGTCCTTGCCCTCCACAAACGGTGGGATTTCGTTTTCACCGATATAGCGGCTTCCTAGAAAGGCTGGGCTGACCATGAAAAGCCCAAAGTCACTGTCCGCAATGGCTCGTAGGATGCGGCCATTCCACTGCTCACCCACCATGATCGCGTGGTCGGTCCAAAACTCCAGTTCATAGCCCTTGGACGCGCCAAACAGAGTTCGCAAAGCCTTCATCAGCGACTCGACCAACGTTTTGTCCTCATGAGCATAGGAGACAAAAAAGCGCACCAGCCGTTTCCCGGCAGCCATCGCGCTGCCGGTGGTGGCAATGCCCTTTGAGGGGACAAAAGCCCTGCCTTCCACATCGGCCGTCACCTCCTTGGAAAACTGGGTGACCCTGACCACAGTGGCGTCCGGCCCAGTGAACCACACCTCCCGCTCCTCCGGCGGACTCTTCTTTTTCGTGTCGGCTTCGCACCGGACCCCGATCCCCTCACCTGCCTCATTGAGGCGGTTCCGGAGGCGGGTCAGGTTGGCCAAGCCGGTCTGAGTGTCGTCTCCTGGAAACAGGCTGGCCAAGGCGTCCGAGAGCCGGATTTTGGGGGTTCGGGAGAAGTCCAGGAGCTTGCGGAGGCGCTCACCGTCGGACTTTCCTAGCTCCTCCAGCCAAGGTCTGGCTTGAGCCTTCAACGAGTCGCCAAAAAGGATGATGGCCGTCTCCATTGGAGGATTTAGGCCAAAATCTGGCGTTCAAGCAAGACTTTTGGAGGATGTTTGGAGGATTATAGCTCCTCCAGAGCCGTTCAATCCTGCGAAACTTCGGTCGTCTGACCGCTCAATGAGTCCTGAAAGGTGACCGAAGCGAAGCCAGCCGCAGCCAGTTTCTGGGCGACTTTTTCTTTGGTCACCTTTTTCGGCTCATAGCGGATCCAGGCACCCTCAGGGATGATGGTGGCGGCTTGGACACCGGGGATGGATTTAAGCACCTGCTGCACCTTTTTCTCATCCTCAGGACCCGTCATGCCCTCCAGAATGAGGTCCAGTTCTTCCAGCTGAGGTTCATCGAAGAGCTTCATCATGACACGGGTTTCCTTTCTTTTCTAGCTGCTGACTGACGGGTGAGTGAGGTGGGCAGAGGGCTGCAACTTCGACTTTTTACCGGACGGCGCGGGCCTTGCGGCGGGGGGCGGGGCGGACGAGTTCGGCGGGGTTGTGGGTCCAGCGGAAGACGGCGGGCTCCTGGGAGGACTGGACGGGGCTGGGCATGACCAGGGTGATGGTGATTTTCATGACGGTGAAGGATGGTGGTGGCTGTCTCGCAGCAGGCTCATGCCATTTTTATCGCGTCAGCAGAGCGCTGTGGCTGTCTGAGGTGCGGAGAAAGGTGCCGGGGAAGGAACGCTCTGCGGCGCGGGATTCGCCCTTTGGCGTGTCGCAGGGGATGACGAGGACGGGGAAGTCAATGTGGCGGAGGACATCGTTGGCGACGCTGCCAACGAACAGGTTGTAGAGCATGCCGTGGTGGTGGCTGCCCATGATGACGAGGTCGGCGTGGAGGCGTTCGGTTTCTTCCAGGACGGTTTCGGCGACGGGGCCTTCAAACTGGAGGGCCTTGGCGCGCACTCCCCCACGCAGCAGGGAGGCGAGAAGTTCATCGAGTTTGACTTTGTCCGCCTGGATGACATCCGGGGATGGCTCAATGGGGATGGGGGGCATCTCGTTGCCGTAACTGACCGCCATCAGGGGCTGAACCGGAACGACATGCAGCAAGATAACCTCGCTGCCAAAGGCTGAAGCCAGGGTCCGCGCATGGTTGAGGACCTTGGACGAGGCGTCGGTAAGGTCGACGAGGGCTACGATGGTTTTCATGGGTTTACTGTGAGATCGTCTCTCAGCAGGGGCGTGGATGGCTTCACCACCGGGGCGAGTTAAAAAGAATACGTATTTAACGCGCACCTATCTCGTTCAGCCCCAATCCGCTTGATACCCGCGTGTGTCGATATGGGTGAAGGTGGGATAGCGGCCTATGCCCCCTTTGAAAAAGCCTTTGTCCCGCAGCGCCTCGGCGGCTTTGGCGACCTCGGCAGGCGGGCAGTCAAAGGCGAGATCCAGCGCCATGTTGCGCACGTGGAAGGAATTGGGCGCGGCTCCGGGACAGACGGCGTTGTAGGCGGGGGAGCGGTAGGCGCTGAGGATGGTGTGCAGGCGTGAGCCAAGCTGCTGGCGCAGCTCATCCGCCACGCGCAGTGTCGGGGCGATGTTTCTCCAAGCGTCGCGCGGTGGCAGAGAATTGCAGACGCTGCCCCGCATGTTGAAGTGTGGACGGATCATTTCCATGGGCCGGATGTGGCGCAGGCTTAGGCTGTCCAGAAAGGTCTGATAGTCGCGTCCGTTACCATCGAGGGTCACGGGAGCGGGGCGCTGGGCGGCGGCCATGGGGGGATGTGGCTTTCTCGCCTCGTCGCGCATGGTCCGCATTCGTTTGAGAAAGGAGTCGATGGTGTCCACGACCTCGTCCTGACGCTCGCCCAGGATCCAGGGATGGCTGGCATAACCGGCCATGCCGCTGAGGGCGGTGCCAAAAAGAGTCTTTAAAAACCGGCGTCTGCGCGCCGGTGGCTCCGAGTCCGGAGGTGTGGTGTCTTCCATTTGCGTGGAGCTTTACTGACATCAGGCACCGCCCTGACGTTGAACTAATCTTGACCAAACGAACGTCCCAGGCCTGAAACTTGTG
>DASWXG010000426.1:0-7407 GCA_036405615.1 Prosthecobacter sp.
CGCGGCCAGCACCCTGGTGCATCCGGATGCACCGCCCATGCTTTTACCTCTGTCAGACGGCAAGACCCTGGTGGCCTTTCATCACAACAAGGTGCCGCCAACCAAGCCTCGTGATTTGAACGACCATGCGGAGACGATGAAGGTCCGCTCCGAGGTCTGGGCGTCAGTATCCACCGATGAAGGCCATACCTGGAGCGAGCCCCGGTTTGTGCTGGCGAATGCGGTCGAGTCCAATCTGAAAGTGGGCGGGTTTAACTTTCAGTGCTCTTACATTGACGCCTTTGTGGAGGATGGAGTGATGCATCTGTTCATGCCTCACCGCTGGCAGCAGGTGCTGCATCTGACCTTGAATGAGGCTGACATCGCCCGCCTGCCCACCAGGGCCCAGCTTGCCGGGATGAAGGGGGTCACCGGTGGTCCGGGATTGTGAATTCAGCGCCTGCTTGCTTCAGCTAATCAGCAGCAGTCGCGGCCGGCCTGGCAGGGTATCGGGCGCGCGGTGGACGCATGGGGGCACAGGGCAGCCGGGATACTGGATGGCGATACGCCACAGGTTGCCGACCCCGAAAGAATAGGGCCGGGCATCCGGCAGCGGGGCGTAGTGCAGATCGTAAAAGCGGTCGTTGAGATACTCCAGAAATCCTTCGTCATCGTCACCGCCATACAGCTTTAACAGGGCTGCGCGCGTCCCGGGGACATCCACATGTCTCACGGCCTCTTCAGGCGGAAGAGCCTCGGAAGAGGAGCCATGATAGGTGCAAAGAAAGGTGTCGGCCGCCACCGTGGCGCTGTCCACGTGGAAGGATTGCACATGAGTGGGCAGGGCTTCTTCTTCCTCCTCTTCGTCATCATCAGCGGTGTCCCGGACATAACCATTGATGAAATCAAGAACCGGTGCCAGGTCGCGCTCCCGCAGCATCCGCTGGTCTTCCAAAAGGACGTCTCGCGCCACCTGGCCCGCCTCGCTGAGGTCAAGCTGTTGCAGACGGTCCTCATCCAGTGTGGTGATGCCGGGTCCGATGGCGAGCTTGTCCACAATCTCGCCAAAATTTCCTGGCAGGGTTCGCTGCCAGCACATGGCATTCACCCCGCCGGCAAAAGGCGTGGAAACCAGTTCTTCAAAACTGCTCACGACCTTGATGCAAGGGTGGGGCGGAAGCACAAATGCCGGTGCGGGAGATGGAGATGAAACAGAAAACACAGGGAAAGAAACAGGGGTGCCAGATTGGCCCGGACAACCCTGTCCCGCAATTTGAGAAACATCTGTTCCTGTCTGCCCAGTCTCTTCGCTGGCGGCTGGAAGACGGATCAGGCGGATGCTGGCATGGCGGGCACCTTCAGCACTGCGCCGGTGTCTGCACTGCTCACCATGGCGGCGTAGCGGGCCAGGTACCCGCTGCGGGCCTTGGGCGGCGGGGGCGTCCAGCGCTGCTTGCGCTCCGCCAGTTCCTGGTCGGGAACCAGGAGCTGGATGGAGCGTTCCGGGATGTTGATTTCAATCCGGTCCCCGGGTTCGATCAGGGCGATGGGGCCGCCCGCAGCCGCTTCCGGAGAGACATGGCCGATGGCACCGCCACGGGTGGCACCGGAAAAGCGGCCATCTGTGATCAATGCCACGGAGTCTCCAAGACCCCGCCCGGCGATGGCGGCCGTGGGCGCCAGCATCTCCTGCATGCCGGGGCCACCACGTGGCCCCTCGTAACGGATGACCACCACATCTCCAGCCTGCACCTGACCGCCGAGGATGCCAACATTGGCCTCTTCCTGGGATTCGAAAATCACAGCCCGTCCCGTGAAGTGCATCATGGCCGGGCTGACACCGGCGGTCTTCACCACGCAGCCATCTGGCGCAATGTTGCCAAACAAGATGGCCAGACCGCCCTTGGGCGAATAGGCCTTGTCCAGCGGGCGGATCACATCGTCATCCTTCACATCGGCTGTGGAGAGGGTTTCACCCAGGGTGAGACCGCTGACGGTGAAAGCGTTTTCGTGGATCAGGCCCGGCCTGGTTTGCAGGGTTTTCAGAATGGCGGAGATGCCGCCGGCACGGTCCACATCCTCCATGTAGTAATGACCGGAAGGGGCCACCTTGCAGATGTGCGGCACGCGTTCGGCCAGGGTGTTGAAGTCTGCCATGGTCAGAGGCACGCCTGCCTCCTGGGCCACGGCCAGAGTGTGAAGAATGGTATTGGACGAGCCGCCCATGGCCATGTCCAGCGCCAGGGCGTTTTCAAACGCCTCGCGGGTGAGCAGGTCTGAGGGACGCAGGTTGTCACGCACCAGGCGGATGATGGTGCGCCCGGCCCGCTCAAAAAGCGCATCACGGGCCGGGTCTGTGGCCAGGATGGATCCATTGCCCGGCAGGGCCCAGCCCAGGGCTTCGCAAAGACAGTTCATGGAGTTGGCGGTGAACATGCCTGAGCAGGAGCCGCAGGTTGGGCAGGCGTTCCGTTCAATGACATCCAGTTGCTCCTCCGTGATGAGCTGTGAGGAAAGCTGGCCCACGGCCTCAAACACCGAGGCAAGGTTCAGAGAGCGGCCAGTGCCCGGGTCACGGCCGGAACGCATGGGGCCGCCCGAGACGAACAGGGAAGGGATGTTCACCCGCGCGGCACCCATCATCATGCCGGGCACGATCTTGTCGCAGTTGGGGATGCACACCACGCCGTCAAAGCAGTGGGCGCGCAGCATCGTCTCGATGCTGTCGGCGATGATTTCGCGCGAGGCCAGAGAGTACTTCATGCCGCCATGCCCCATGGCGATGCCGTCATCCACGCCGATGCAGTTGAACTCAAAGGGCACCCCGCCCGCCGCGCGCACGGCATCCCGCACTTTCCGGCCCACCACATCCAGGTGCGCATGACCGGGGATGATCTGCACAAAGGAGTTGGCAATGGCAATGAAGGGCTTGTTCCAGTCGTCTTCGGACTGGATGGCGCCGGTGGCGCGGAGCAGGCTGCGGTGAGGGGCGCGGATGGCGCCTTTCTTGATGGTGTCGCTGATGGCCATGTGGGTGAGGGTGGTGTTCCTCAAAAAAATCCACCGGCATAACCATGATTAAAGGATCGCTTTGGTGAATTGATGATACCTTTTCAGTATGGATTATTCTTTGCGTGAACTTGAATGTTTTATCGCCGTGGCTGAGGAGCTTTCCTTCACCCGGGCGGCCCGCCGTCTGCATCTGGCGCAGCCGCCGCTGTCCCGGCACATCCGCACACTGGAGGAAAAACTTGGGGCAGCTCTGTTCTCGCGTGAAGCGCGCCGGGTGTCGCTGACAGGCGCGGGCAATGTCTTTTATGAGGAGATCCGGCACATCCCGCGCGCCCTGGCGAGGGCAGGGGAGTCGGTGCGCCGGAGCGCGGCGGGGGAGACCACCCGCCTGCGTCTGGGTTTTGTGAGTGCCGTGATGAATGAGGAACTGGCCGAGACCTTCCGCCGGTATCGCCAGGGGCATCCGCAGGTGCAGGTGATGCTGCAGGACCTGCCGCCGAATGACCAGCTGACGGCTATTGCAGAGGGGCGGCTGGACGGAGGTTTTGTGGGGCTGGTGCCGCAGCTGCGCCCGCCCGGGGTGCAGTTTGTCGGCTGGCATCAGGAGCCGCTGCTGGCTTTTTTGCCGCCCGGGCATCGTCTGGCGGGAAACAAGAACCTGGCTCTCAAAGAACTGGCGGAGGAGTCATTCATCGCTGTGTCACATGAATCCGCACCGGCGTTTGCCTCCCATGTGCGGGATCTTTGCAAAACCGCAGGCTTCCGGCCCCGGATCATTTTGGAATCCTCTCGTGCACAGGCCGTGGCGCTCATGGTGGCTGCGGGGTCAGGGGTGGCCATCCTCCCTGCGGCGCTGGCGCAGATCATGAAGGATTCCGTGGTGGCGCTGCCCTTGAAAGGCGGGGCCAAAATCACCCATGTCTTTGCATGTCAGAAAGGCAGGCTTCAGGGGCCGCTGGCAGATCTTGCCAAACTTTTGCGCGCCCCTGGCACTGAACGGAAACGGGCCTGATGAAGGGCTGTATGACTGCTACTTGCTGCTGCGGGGAAGCACTTCCACCACGTCTGCCAGCACCCGTCCGCATCCATGGCGCAGCTCATTGCAACGGCCGTAGAGGATCTGGCCGCTCGTCGCACCCAGCAATTCAGCCAGACGCGCGTCCACTGAAATGCGGAAGAAACCGCGCGGGTGGCTGCTGTGAGGCACTTCGTAACGTTCCAAAATGGCACCAAAGGGGATGCGGCCCTCGATCACCAGCGCCTGGGCTTCTTCCGGCAGAAGGTCCAGATGAATGCCGATAGCGCCGAACTCCACCGGTTTGCCATCACTGCGGCGGTTCAGCACGCTGGCCCGCACAAGGTAGTTGCCGATGCGCGCCTTGGCATGCACGTCCAGGTCAATCTCGCTGCCGTGTCCCTCACGGAGGCGCGGGGTCATGTCTATGTCATGCACCAGCAGCCAGCGCTCCTGTTCCGGCAGGTCATCCGGCTCCACAAAGGTGACTCGCGGCCGGGCGCTGCCGATGCCGTAAAAGAACACCAGCGGAGCCAGGTCATCATCACGGAGAGACTCCGGGGATCGTTGCTGGGCGGCATCAAGTGTAGCGGGCATACTGGCGATGCTGGGGGAGGAAAAACTCATGCAGCAGGCGGTCCACCTGAAGGAGGCCGTCGCGGGAAAGGGTGATGTCCCTGTCTGTCAGTTTGGCAAAACCTTCCTGCTGCAAGTAGTTCAGCTGCGGGGCAAAGAAGGTCAGGGGATCCTGGCCAAATTTCTCGCGGTAATAGCCGAACTCACTGTGCCCCAATTTCAGCTTCAGGATGAACTCGCGCACAAAGCGCTCTTCATGGCTGGTCTCATAGGCGCGGAAGATGGGCATCTGGCCTGCGTCGACCGCCTGCATGTAGGGGCCCACTTCGGCCTGGTTTTGATAGTGCACACCACCCAGGTGTCCGAACGATGCCACGCCGCAGCTCAGGAGATCAGCCCCTTCCCACAACGCGTCGCGATACACAAACTTGATGCGCTGCGGGTCCTTCACCACGGTGTAGGCGCTGGTGACGGTATAACCAGCTTTGACGAATTCATCGAAAGCATAGCTCACCCAGTCGCGCTTGGTCTGCCAGTCGGCCACCGGGGCGGTCACCTTGCCGTCCTCCTTCATCTGCTTGTAGATGGTGGTGTTGTAGGGGACCTCCATCTGGTAGATCGTCACCGCATCCGGCCCGAGGGCGATGCCTTTTGCCACGGTATCTTTCCAGTTCTCCCACGTTTCGTTCATCATCCCCGCAATGAGGTCGATGTTAATGTGCTCAAAGCCCAGCGTGCGGGCAAAGCGGTAGGCCTTTTCAATCTCACCGCTGCGGTGGGCGCGGCCGTTGCTCTCCAAAATATGGTCATCGAAGTTCTCGACGCCCAGGCTCAAACGCGTGACGCCGATCTCACGGATGCCCGTCAGCTTTTTCTCGTTCAGCGTGCCGGGTTCTGCTTCAAAGGCCACCTCGGCTGCCCCGTCCCAGCTCACCAGATCCTTCATCCGGTTCGTCAGGTCCTTCAGCTGGGGCACGCTCAGGTAGCTTGGGGTACCACCGCCAAAGTAAACAAAGTGGGCTTTGCGGCCTGCGATGTAAGGCTGGCTGGCGAAGCGCTCCATCTCACGCATGCCGGCATCAATGTAGGCCTTGATCTCGGCGGCATTTTTGTCGGTATAGACCTTAAAATAGCAGAAGTGGCAGCGCTTGCGGCAGAAGGGGATGTGGAAATAGACGCCCAGCGGCACGTCTTCCGGGGCTGGCCGTGCCAGCACATTCTCCACCACAGGCACCTGGTCCGGTTTCCAAAAGGAAAACGGCGGGTAGTTGCTGACGAAATAATTGCCTGCTTCGGTCTTTTCGACCTTCTTTTCAGGCGCGGCAGCCGGATTAAGGGGGGATTCCAGGGTGGTGGACATGACAGAGTTACGCACAGGGAACGCGGGAAGCCGTTCACTTCTAAGCGCCAAACGTGCCTGAAACGCGCCTTCCCGTCCAGAATAGAGACACAGACGGGAGGTTTTATTGCGAAGGAAAATGCAGGCTCCCTGGCGGAGGGGATGCCGGTCTCCGGTTTCCCTTTATGTCAGCGTCCGCCATGCCTTTGAAGGCGGGCTGGACTGTGAAAGCCTGCCAGTCCGCCTCATCAGGAGGCCGAGCCGTAGTTCCAGACGGGATTCAGCGTAGCATCGCAGACCAGACAGCAGAAGAAATCGTCTTTGATGAGGTTAGTGCTTCCGCACCGGTCACAACGGCGGAAATGGAAAGCCGCCGTAAAAAAAGCGGGCCGCGAAAGCCCCAGGAGGTCCAGGGCTCGGGCAACGGCCGTCCAGCAGTCAGGCTCAGGACAGTAGGGTGTGTTTTATAATGGAGAAGAGAGCCGCCAATGAACAGGGCTGGAGAACAAGGCGAACGCCGATGGGGCTATAGGTGCATAGCGCCGAGGCGTTCAACACAGGTCTTCAGCACATGCCTCATTGGCCCCTCCGGGTTGAGCCAGAAAGAGGGCCATGGCGGCGTTGCTTCGCTGGGCCGGTATCGCAGAGGATACAGGCACTGCGCTCGCGCCTTGCCCTGCCCCTCTTTCTGGCTCAACGGCTCCTCCCCCATTTTAAAACACGCCCTAGCCTGTGGACTGGTTGGAAACCTCGCTCACGGTGACCTCGCTGCCGGATCTCTCCAAGCAGATTTCACCGGCCGCCTGAACAGGAGTTCCCGCAGCACAGGCCACGTGTTCAGAGTGGCGGTCGGCGATCCACAAGCGCCCTGCGGAATCAATGACAAAGGTTGCTATCACACTGCCATCCCGGCGACCACGCGGCAAAAACGGCTGCATCCATGGAAGCAGGAGATCGGAGTGGGTGACATGCATGCAGCTACGGTCTTGGCGGGCATCGCGTTTGATGTCCGCTGGGCCCACATAAGCATACAGCCGTGATTGGGTGGACGATGTCGGTGGCGAGGCTGTCATGGCAGCACCTAATGCATCACACGTTAAATTTTACGTGTTGGCGACCCCTACGAGAATCGAACTCGTGTCGCATCCGTGAAAGGGATGTGTCCTAACCGCTAGACGAAGGGGTCATGCTCAGTTTGAGCGGGCGGCTATGATGCGCAGGGTTTAGGTCTGCGCAAGAGTTTTTGTGAGCTTTCTTGATTGTTTTGTTCAGGCTAGGAACTGGACCCGCTGGATGAATGAGCCGGTGTCCGGCGAACGTGCACAGACCTGACCTCTAATTCAAACTCCGGCGGGGAACGGTCCTGTTCTTGGAACAACCTGTTTAAGCAGCAGGCGGGTGAAAATGAGGCTCTGGCATAACCAGAAGAACTTCAAAAGAGATGAAGGCTTTTGAAGCGACTTCCTTAAAGTTGAAGGAAGTTGGC
>DASWXG010000427.1:0-9662 GCA_036405615.1 Prosthecobacter sp.
CTCAACACGGTGGCCGAGGTGCTGCGCCAGAAACTGCGCGACAAATTTAAAATCGTCTGATGCCCGAAGCGACTTCCCAACAGCAGGCCCGCACCAAAGGCGAGGTGAAAGTGTGGCTCACCGCCGCAGGACTCACCCTGGGCCTCATCATGATCAGCGGTTTGCTGCTGCTCATCGCCATCAACGGCCTGTCCGTCTTCTGGCCGGATCGCGTGTCCGTTTACACGATTAAAGAAGGCGGCAAGGAAAGCCGCATCGCGGGCAGCCTCGTCAAGTCGCAGCAGCGCCGGAAGGCGGACGGCACCTTTGTCACCGAGCACTCCATCTTCACCGGCAACAAGGACGCCTACAACCTGGCGTTCCGGTTCATCAATGACGCGGACATCGTCTCCCAGGAAGCGCCCAAGGGCATCTACATGGCGGAGCGCATGGAGTACGGCGATGCCCTCTTCACCCCGGTCTCCCTGCAACTGGCCGATGGCAAAAAGATAGCGGGTGAGGATCCGGCCTTTGCTGCGGAATTCGCCCGTCTGGTAGACGAAGGCAACCGCCGCCGCAGCGAGATCCTGAACATTGAGAAAGACGAGATCGGCGACATCAACGCGCGGATGAAGAAGCTGGAAATCCGCTCCCGCAAAGAGGATGTCAAAGCCGAGATCGCCAAAGAGCAGGCGCTTTATCAAACCCTGGCCGACCGGGCCCAGAAACTCCGCCAGGAACAGGCTGCCGCCAAGCTGGTCTACAAACTGGCCTCCGGTGAAGAGCGGACTCAGAATGTGGGTGACATCCTGCATTTCTACCAACCCAATGACATTGGACTGACTGCCCAGATCGGCGTTTTTGCTCATGCCATCTGGGAGTTCCTGTCTGCCGAGCCCCGCGAAGCCAACACGGAAGGCGGTATCTTTCCCGCCATCTTTGGCACCTTTGTCATGACCGTTCTCATGGCGGTCATGGTGACGCCCTTCGGCATCATCGCCGCCATCTATCTGCGGGAATATGCCCGCCAGGGCATCATGGTTCAGGTCGTCCGCATCTGCGTCAACAACCTCGCCGGTGTGCCTTCCATCGTCTTCGGCGTGTTTGGCCTGGGCTTCTTTGTCTATGGCGTCGGGGGATTTATTGACGGCGGTGTGAAGTATCCCATGGCCCCCGCCTGGTGGTTCGCGGCAGGCTTTGGCGCGCTGGCTTGCATCGGCCTCGCCGTCTATCTTTCCACCCATAACCGCACGGCCATTCCGACCCAGCAAAAGCGGCAGAAATTCCTGCACAAGGTTGAAAGCGTGCTGTGGATCGCCAGTGTTTTCCTGGTCATCATCACGATCGCCCGCTGCCCCTACTTTGGCGGGTTCTTCAGTGACAGCCTGCCGACACCGACCTTCGGCACCGGTGGCATTCTCTGGGCTTCCCTGACCCTGGCCCTGATGACCCTCCCGGTGGTGATCGTCGCCACGGAAGAGGCCCTGGTGGCGGTGCCTCGCGGCGTTCGCGAAGCAGCCCTGGCCTGCGGTGCCTCCAAGTGGCAGATGATCCAGCGCATCGTCCTGCCCAGCGCTCTTCCGGGTGTGATGACCGGCGTCATCCTCGCCATGGCGCGCGGAGCTGGTGAAGTCGCCCCGCTGATGATCACCGGCGTGGTCAAACTGGCCCCGTCCCTTCCTCTGGACCTCTCCTGGCCCTTCATTCACGCCGAGCGCAAGTTCATGCACCTTGGCTTCCACATCTTTGACCTGGGCTTCCAGTCGCCGGACTCGGAAGGTGCCAAGCCCATGGTCTTTGCCACGACGCTGCTGCTGATCCTTCTGGTCGTCGCCCTCAACGTGGCCGCCATCCAGATCCGCGCCACGCTTCGCAAGCGGTATCAGGCCAGCGCATTCTGATCATCGGTTATCCTTCGTGCCATTGCTTTCAAGGCAGCCTGGAAAGACAGCGCTGTAAAATGGATGGCTAGGAAGTCTGCGGGCTGTGTTAACGATCATCAGTGATCGAGACGAACCCAAGCCAGCCTGATCGCCGACAACAAAAGAGCATCTGCGGGTGAAGCCGAATGCCCCACCCCGTAGATACAGGTTTGTCCGGCGCAAGTGACACCGCACTCCCCACATCAACCGCCGGAGTACCCGTCTTCTGGTCTGGCGTCGCACCTCCAGATCGCCCCAAACAAGAAGTTTGGCGATGAAACAGCCATGAGCGCAAATGCGGCAAAGGCTGCCCATCCGCTTTCATGGGCAGTCTTTCAAAGATGCCCCCTCAAAACAGAAAGGCCTGGCAAGCCATCGCCCGCCAGACCTAACCATGACTGTTTCAAACTAGTGCATTTTAAATTATTAGATAGCCGTCATAGGATGCCTTTGAGGGGACGCGGGCACTCTTGCCCGCATCCTTCGACTACGCGGCTTTGCCGCCTTATTAAAGAAGCGCACAAGAGTGTGCCCGCTCCTCTCGTCCTGTGTTTAGCAACCATCTGGTTTGGCTATATTATTATATGCTCTAGTGCTGGCCTTCTTTCGGGGCGGCCGCAGCTTTCTTTCCCTTCAAGCCGCCCAGGTAGGCGACGACATCCCGCACCTCTCTTGGCGTCAGGATGCCCAGCATGGGAGGCATCATGGAGATGGGAGGCGTCTGCATGGCCACTTCCGTCCGTGCCAGTTTCTTTTCCGTTCCATCTGCAAGACGGACCGTGATGCTGGCTTTGTCCTCTTTGGCGAGAGCTCCGGCAATGTTCGTTCCATCCTTTAGAGTCACGCTGACCATGCCGTATCCCGGGGCGATTTTTGCCACCGGATTGACCAGGGATTCCAGAAGCTCCGCCTTGCTGCGCTGACCGCCGATGGTTTTCAGCAGCGGTCCCACCTGGCTGCCTTCTTTTTCTTCCACCGTATGACAGGCCAGGCAGTTGGCCCCCAGGTGGTTGGTCACCAGGTCCTTGCCGTTTTTGGCATCACCGCCTTCGGCCAGATCATCGCGGGGGGCGCTGGGGCGGGCTTGCTGATAGGTGGAAACACGTTCTGCCAGTGCTTCGTGGGCTTGGGCAGCCTCCAGCACATCCAGCTTCAAGCCATTCTCCACCTTGCCTCCGGCGAGCCGTTGCATCCATCCGTCCAGCAGGTCATCGGCAGCCTTCGTTTTGGTTCCAGCCAGCAACTTCATGACGGCCTGCTTTTCCGGCAAGGTTCCCTGCTCCAGCACACGGGAGGCTTCGGCCAGAGCTCGCTCTTTCTGCAGGGCGAAAGTCTGTGCCAGAGATTCCATGCGCAGTTCCACAGGCGCGGTTTTGTCAGCGGCCTGCTTCAGCGTCTCAGCAAACGCCGGGGAGCCCGAGTGCTGCGCCGCCATCAGCTTCAAAGCCCCCACCCGCAGTTCCGGTTTCGCAGCCGTGTCAGCGATGATCTGCTGCAAAGCAGGTGCCGCCACATCCAGAGTGAGTTTCACCATCAACTCCACAGCGGCGGCTTTCAGCTCAGGATTGGCAAGAGTCAGCATCGCTGACACATGCGGTTGCACCACATCCGCCACCGTTTCAGCATCGCGTGCAGGATAAAGCCTGTGAACACCGTCCACCCGGTCCAGACGCGGAGGTTCGGAGAAGTAGAGCAGCGCCTGGAAGGCTTCCAAAGCCAGAGGGCGGTCCGCCAGCGCATACTTGATCAGCCGGGTCGCGTTCTCGGGCTTGCCCAGACGCAGGTTGGCGTTGATGGCCCGGCGCAGGGCCGGTTCCGGCAGCGGATGGGTCTCTTCCAGCAGGGCGGCCAGTTGTGGCAAGGCATCCGTCACGCCGGTGTCGTCATGAATGGTCCGCGCCGCTTCGCTGACCACGTCAGCATCCGGGTCATCCAGGAAGCCCGCCACCAGCGGAGATCCCTGACGGCCCAGGGCGATGACCGCAGCGCCGCGAACAAACTTTGATTCAGCCGAGGCCAGCGCGGCCAGCTTCTCCGGCTTCACACAGCCAGCCAGTCCGGTCACCACGGCATGCCGCAGCCAGGCATCTTCGGCATCCTTTTCTGCCATGGCCAAAAGGGCTTTCTCAGCGTCCCCCGTACGCACTTCCAGTTTGCCCAGGGCGATCGCGGCATGGAAGCGCACACGCGGATTGGCAGAGGCCAGTTGAGTGGGCAGAAAGTCTGCGGCTTTGTCACCGGCCTTGCCATCGCTCAGCACCTTGACCGTCTGGGACATCACCTCGTCATCGCCAGGGGTCACCGGGAGCCCCTGCGCCAGTTCCAACAGAGGAGCATCATCCACCAGACCTCGGCGGAAACCGATGCCGTATCCCCACACTGCGTGCAGGCGGCCTAACAAAGGTGTCTTGATGTCGCGCGCCACTTTGATGAGCGTCTTCCACTCGTTGCGGCGCACCAGCTCCAGTTGCGCCCCCACCCGTACACGCTGGTCGGCATGGAAAAGCAAAATCTGCAGATCATTCAGATTCCGTTCTTGAAAACCGGCAGCCAGGATCTCTCCCGTTTGCTTCCGCTGAGGATGTACCTTGGCCTTCTCTTCATCCACCGACCATACGGCCCCTTTTTCGTCCAGCGGATAACCGCCAACCCAGTCCGCCATGTAGAAGGTACCATCTCGGGCCCAGCTCATGCCGATGCCCATGATGCCGCTGTTAATTAGACGCGGGCGGCTCATCTCAAACGCTGCCCCGACAGGCTTCACCGTGAAGGCCTCCATCTTGCCGGAGGGAAACTGGTTCAGGATAAAGTGGTTGCGCAGCCGCTCTCCGAGCGCTGTGCCCGGCTCATGCAGAAAACCGGCAGGACCATTGGAGAAGTTGGCCAGAGGAGGGGTGATGAACCAGGGATGCACAGCCCCGGCCTGCCAGATGTTTTCCCGCATCCAGCGGCTCTCAGACTTCATGTACTGGTGGTTGCAGCGCCAGCCGCTGTCGCTGCGTTCGGTAATGTAAACAAAGCGCTCCTTCTCGCCGGGCATGTCGGCATCATTGTCCACGCCAAACATGTTGCCGTAGTCGTCAAAGGCCACTTCCTGGACATTGCGCAGGCCATGGGCAAAGACCTCAAAGCCGGTGCCGTCCGGCTCCACGCGCATCACTGCGCCTTCGTGCGGGTAGAACCACTTCTTGCCATTCTTGTCGGTCACATTCACGCCCTTGTCACCGATGCTCCAGTAGATGCGACCGTCCGGTCCCAAACGCGGGCCGTGCATGTCATGACCGGCATAAGCGATGTGCATGCCAAAGCCATGGGCCACCACTTCCCGGATGTCCGCCACGCCGTCGTCATCCGTGTCCTTCAAACGCCACAGGTCCGGAGCGATGGTGGCATACACCCAGCCATCATGATAGAGGACCCCGGCCGCAATGCCCGTGACCTCGGTGTTAAAACCCTCGGCAAAAACAGTCATCTTGTCAGCCGTGCCATCCCCGTCCGTATCGCGAAGCTGATAGATGCGTTCGCTGTGGACGGTAAGGTCTTTCCAGTCAATGGAGCCGTCCTTGTTGTGGTCCTTCAGGCTGCCTCGCGGACGGCGCAGTTTTCCCGGTGCCAGTTCTTTGTGATAAAAAGCCTGCTTTTCCTCCACGCTGGTAAAGCTGACATCGTCCGGGATCCACATCATGTGTTCACGGATATCCAGATCCGCCGCCTTGCGGCGAGTGGTGGATGCCACATAGACACGCCCCTTTTCATCCACCGTACAGGCCACGGGGTCTGGAACATTCAGATCCCCGGACCAGCGGTGCAGGGCGACTTCAGCCGCCGGAGCAGCGGCTGACACGGCAAAAACAAAAAGAGGCAGGCAAAAACGCATGGGTGGAATGGGGCAAAGGAGCACCCGGATGGCAGTTTCTCAAAAAGATTGTCACCCTCCTGCTCCAATATAAAGGAAATGGGCGGCATCCCCCTCCCTCCATCAGGGAGGAGGCAGCGCCACCGGCACAAAAGTACGGCTGACGGGGGAGAACAGGACGACCCGCTCGCCATCCGGGGTCACCACCAGTTGCTCCGTTGCTTCAGGCAGCGAAACCAGCGGAACCGCAGGAGCGGACACCGAATGGACTGCGGAGGATGTTAAAAACCGCGTTCCGTCCGGCGTCACCGCCAAAGCCGAAAGGCCCAGAGTGGACACGGCGCTGAGGCTGCTGGTGGCAAACACCCGCTGATCATAGATCAGGCGCGAGCCGTTGGCGGCGAGGAGGAGCGCCCCATCGAGTTCCCCTTCGAAGTAGCTAGCCGTGATGAATCCAACGGCCGAAGGCGTGGCCGCATAGCGGACGAGGCCGATGTTCGATTCCCCCTGCCGTACCGCAGCATAGAGGGACGTGCCGGCAGCATCCACCACCAGCGGGCTTTCCAGTCCCAAGATCTGCAGACTTGCGCCCACCGCAGCACCTGTGGCCGTGGCGCGCATTTGCAGTACATTGGCCGTGCTCAGGGTGAACACCCGGCCGGGCGGCCCTGCGTGGATGCCAGCCTGCGGTGAGGGCATGGCGTAGCCCGCCAAAAGAGCGTGCCCGCCCTGGCGCTCCACCAGCTGCATCTTGCGGCCTTCATCCACCAGCACCGCGAGGCGATTGTCCACACAATGACAGGCCAGGTCCACCGCCCCCTGCCCCACATGGACTGCATCCTGAACCGCCCCTGTCTGGGAATCTACCCACACCACCCAGGAGGAGAACGGGCGCGCCGCTTCACGATGAAGCGCATAAACCACCGGCAGCACTGGATCTGCGACCATCTTGATCACATTCAAGGCCCCGAGAACCTCCAGCTTTACCGGAATGCGGATGGCATCTCCTCCGGAGGCCAGCGACAGCTCCGTCTGCCACAGCCCGGAAGCCAGGCCCGTAGGATCCAAAGTCACCGTCACCGTGGCCGGTCCGGTGCCGGAGGACTGGCCCAGAGATACCCAGGAAGCCCCGCCCGCCAGCCGCCAGCCAATGCCTTGAGCGGCTTTGACCGTCACCTGCACCTGCACGCTCTGCGAGCTTCCCGGCTTGCTGGCCGCAGACAGTTCCGCGGGTTGAACCCCAGCCGTCGCGATCTTGAAACTCCACACAGGACCTTTGCTCAGACTGCCATCTTCACTTCTGCCATCCACCCGCCAGTAGTAGGTCTGTCCAGGGACCATGCCACTTTCAGGGGCCATGTAATAGGTCGCTGTGGTGGAGGCCTGGAAAAGCGGACTGGCCGCAAAGGAGGCATTGGCCACGGCCTCCGCATCGGTGCCCAGATACACATCATAGGCAGACATGCCAGGATCTCCGGTCCAGGACAGTGTGGTGAATCCCGCCCCTTGCACGGACCCGTTTGCAATGCCGTAGGCAATGCCCACAGGAGGCAGACCGGGCAAAGGCAGCCGCTTGAGAACACCTTCGTCCGCATGGTAGTAAACCAGGGCATCCTCCTCAGGAGTGAAGGCCGTTGCCTTTGTTCCAGCCGGAAGCAAGTGCAAGACTTCACCGTCTGCCGCCCTGACCACACGATCCGCCTCCACCCAAACATCCAGGTAGGTGGAGGCATTCATAATCCGCCCCTGTGAGACCCTGCCCTGCTCGCCTGCCATGAGGCTTCTCAAACTGAAGAAGTGGTCCAATGTCATCCCATACTTCCCTCCGGCGCTGAGCAGCACCGGAGCAAAGGCTGAGGGCTGTGCCAGCACCGCTGAGGAAGCACCCGTCTGTACCGGCATATTCAGCCCCCCGTCCACCTGGGCCATGTAAGACACACCGGTCCCCAGCCAGTTCGTCTGCGAACGCGCGTAGAGGGTGCGACCGTCCGGTGCCACCGCGAATGCTCCAATGCCAGCCCCGCCCTGCAGTCTGAAAGCCGCCGTGTCTGCCCCGCTCGGGAAATCATAAACGTGCAGGGCAGGATTCATCGCGGCATCGGTATAGAAGACACGCCCGTCCCGCCCTGCCTGCACCTGGTAGAAGTTTCCCACCTGTGCGCCGGGTGTCACAGGTTTGGTCGCAGTGACGGTCAGACGTTCCAGGTCCACTTCTGTGAGAGAGTTCGCGCTGAAGCTGATCGCGTACAGTTTTTTGCCATTCCCGGTGGCGTCCATGGAAACGATGTCAGTAGGCAGGGCCAGAACCGTCTGCACCGCCAGATTATGCGGCTGCAATACAGCCAGAAAGGAAGGCAGCCCCCCCTTTCCCCGGATAAGGCCCAGCAGTCGCTGGTGAGCACGATCCGTCTGCAAGATCTCATACTCAGCCTTCGCCACAGACCGCTTCACCTGGATGACCCGGCTGACATTGGCGGTCTGGATTCGCACCTGTCCCGTGTGCACGCCTGCGGGCAGGCTGGCGGAGTAGGCCAGTTGCACTTCGGCAGCACCCTGCCCGGCGGAGAGAGAGGGGGTGACCCACGGCACATCTGCGCTCAAGGTCCAGGCAGGCGATTCACCAGCCCTGGTGATGAGACTGATCACGGAAGCCGGCCCCGCACGGCCCTGCAGGGTGGCGCTTTCCACAAGCCGGGTGGAAACGGTGAGCTCACCCGGCACCACATCCACAGTCACAGGCACCGTCCGGGCAGGTTCACCGATGGCATTGCTGGACAGGACGACATTGGCCTGCACCCGGCCCAGGGGCAGATTCTCTGTGCGCAAGCTCAGAGGAAGATAGGCCGTTCCACCGGCAGCAACCGTGCCTGTTGTCTGCCCGAGGTTCAGCCAGCTGGCAGCGGAGGGGCCCGCAGAAGCATTCCACAAAAGCGGCAAACCTCCCGGATTTTGCAGCGTCAATGCCGTGCTGAACGGCTGGCCTTCCTCCACCTCAACATTCACACTTTCCGGCATAACCACAAGTTGCGGTGGATATCCGGCATTTCCAACCACCGGGACGACTGTCGAGGGGGCCCCCGGCTGGTTGCTGCTAAAGACAAGCTCACCCGTCAGAGTGTCAACGCCGGACGGAGCATAGGTAAACTGAAGCAACCGGCTTTCACCAGGCTGCACCAGCAGAGGGAACTCGGCAGGCGGCTGAACTGACAGCGCAGCCGACGGCGAGCTAACACCAGACACCACCAGCAGAAAGTTGCCCGTGTTCCTCAAGGACAGGGACTGGCTTGCGGGCCCCGGCAGCAAGACCGTGCCAAAGTTGAGCGCTATGGGCTGAACCTCCAGCACCGGTTCCACCAAAATCGTCCGGATGTAGGTCAAAGATCGCGTCGGGTTCCTCGGGTCATTGGAGAGAAGCGGGATGCCCTGAGTCAGGGTGCCTGGTGGCGTGTTACGCAGGCTCACCGTGGTCAGCTTCACCACTTTCCGGCCGCCGGGCGGGATGGTCCCGGAATCGGTGTCAAAAACCATCGTGGTGTAGTTGTTTCCCAAAGTCCACGAAAGGGGGGCCGTCCCGACATTCTCCAAAGTGATGTCCTGGCTGGCCGGAACACCTGGGCGGGTGGTGAGAGCAATCGTTTCAGGGGTCACCCTCAGGAGCGGCGCTGCAATGCCTTTGCCCGTCAGGGGAATCACCACTGCGGCCCCCTCTTCCGAGTTGCTCTCCACGCGAATTCCGCTGCTGTAGAGACGCGCCTCTAGAGGGGAAAAACTCACTCTCACCGTCTGGCTCTGCCCAGCCGCCAGTTCTGGAGACACCTCATCCAGAATCTTGAAAGCAGCGTCCGAGACCGACACCTTGTTCAAGGTCAGCGCTGCGGTTCCGGCATTGCGCAAAGTAAGGGTGA
>DASWXG010000428.1:0-6715 GCA_036405615.1 Prosthecobacter sp.
CTGGACGGTGCAGGTTGGAAATGCCCTGCCGCAAAAGGTAAGGCCAGGAAGGTCTGACAATGCGCCGCGCCACCGCCATGAGTCCGCGCGCAACGCCCGTGACAAGGGCGAAGGCCGCGGCAAGCCCGCCCACCAGCATCAAGGCCCGTTTCCAATCCGGATCATTGGTTAGGGCGAGCAGGAGGAGCAGGGCGGTAAGCAGCAAGTAAACAGGAATGGTGCGGAGAATGCTGCCGGGGAGAAAGGCGCTGCTGCGCAGGGTTACAGCAGGTGAGATGCGGTGGATTTTCAGGATGGGGATGAGCGCAAACCCGCAGCAGACGGCAAAGCCGGCCAAGGTGGTGCGGAGGACGGTTCTCCACTCAGGGGATGCAGCCACGGTGATGGGAAGACTGTCTTTGAAAATGGTGATCACGCCCGTCTGCAACGCCACACCTATGCCCGCACCCAGGATTGCCCCGAGAAGCCCCAGGGCTGCATTTTGAGCAATGTAAACAGCGGCTGCAAGCTGGCGTGGCGCACCCAGGCAACGGAGAATGGCAATGGTGGAGACACGGCGGTTGATGTGAGATTGCACAGCCCCGGCGACCCCCAGCGCGCCCAGCGCGAGGGATGCCAGCGCAAGAATGCCGAGATAGCGCTGAAAGAGGCCCAGCGCGTCACCAAGCGTCTCCTGACGGTCCTCGGGAGTTTCGAGACGCCATGTGTTGTGGGGGAAATCGCGGCGGATTTCCTCTTTTAGTTCTGATGAGGCAGCGCCATGCGGAATCTCGAGGTGAACAAGGTGGGTGACCATGCTGTTCGCACCTGTGAGTCCGCTTTGCTGAATATCAGACAGCCGGACGTAAACTTCGGGAGCCAAGGCGCTGAAACGGCTGGCGCGTGGCGGTGTGTTGTGAAGTGCTCCGAGGATTTTTAACCGCAGGCTGCCGAGTTCGATTTCATCGCCCACCTTGACCTGGAACTGCTCCAAAAGCGTAGGAGCCAAAAGCACGCCGGATTCTTGTGACAGGCTCTGCCAAGCTGCTGCAGGATGCGTTTCGATTTGTCCATAAAAGGGAAAACCTCCTTCAATCCCGCGGACATAGACAAGCCGCGCGGCCCCGCCTGGGAAGTTCATCATGGAGGGAAAGGTGATCTCGCGGGCGGAGCGCGTTGCTTTTTGGGAAAGCTTCGTCATTTCTTCCGCCGGGATCGGTTGCTGTGAGGAGACCTGGAGATCTGAACCGAGGAGTTCCTTTGCCTGTGTTTTGATCCCAGCCTCCACGCTGGCTTTCAGGGAATGGATGGCAACGAGAGCCGCAATGCCCGACACGATGGCCAGAGAGAAGATGAGCAGGCGGAGTCTCTGCGTGCGGCTGTCCCGCCAGGCCATGTGCCAGGTCCACGGATGGAACAGGGCAGCGAGGAGATTGCCCGGAAGAGGGCGGGGTTCAGACGGCATTTTCTTCCTCCGAGACAATGGTTCCGCCATTCATCTTGATGACGCGCCGGGCCTTCGCCGCCAGAGCGGGGTCGTGAGTCACGAGAACGAGCGCGGTGCCAGCGTCGCGGTTGAGACGGAACAACATCTCGACAATCGGCCCGCTGGTGGCGGCATCAAGGTTGCCTGTGGGTTCGTCTGCCATCAGGATTTTGGGGCGATGGATGAAGGCGCGGGCGAGAGCCACGCGTTGCTGCTCCCCACCGGAAAGCTGGGCCGGGTAGTGGTCCAGACGATCACCGAGACCAACCTCCCGGAGGAGCGTTTCAGCGTCCTTTTGCCGGCCTGTTTCACCGCGGAGTTCGAGCGGGACGAGAACATTCTCCAGGGCGGTGAGTGTCGGGATGAGCTGGAAGTTCTGGAAGACAAAGCCGACCAGCCGGTTGCGCAGAGCGGCCCGCGCATCCTGGGACAAACTTTCCAGAGCCTGTCCGTCGAGCTTTAACGAGCCTGATGTGGCATCGTCAAGCCCTGCGCACAGTCCGATCAGCGTGGTCTTTCCGCTGCCGGACGGGCCTATGATGGCGAGGGTGTCACCAGCCTGGAGAGTGAGGTCGATGTCATGCAGCACCGTCAGTTCATGGTGAGCCGTGCGGTGAACTTTTTGCAGCCGGTGGATCTCCAGGATGGGCTGTTTGACAGCCTGAGGCTGTGATTCTAGTCTGGCAGATGACATGGATGAAATGGCTAGTGTTCGGACTGCTTACGTCTGTCTTCGGCATCGGGATTTCAGCCTCTCAGGCGTTGAGTGCGGATGTTGGGAAAAAACGAATCGTCGTTCTAGGAGACAGCATCACTGTCGGTTATGGTTTGGAGCGTGAGGAAGCCTACCCGGCTTTGCTGCAAAAGAAATTGGATGCTGCCGGGCTGGACTACGAAGTGGCCAATGCCGGTGTGAGCGGTGACACGACCGCTGGCGGTCTGCGACGGATCAACTGGGCCCTCGGCCAAAAAAGTGCCAAAGTGCTGTTGATCGCCCTCGGCGGGAATGACGGCCTGCGGGGAATATCGCCAGAGCAGACAGAAAAGAACCTCACGGACATGGTCAAGGCAGCACGGACCAAAGATCCGGAGATCAAAATCCTCATCGCAGGCATGCAGATGCCTGGCAACATGGGGACAAAATATGTCGAGGCCTTCAAGCTGGTTTTTTCGAAGGTGGCGGAGGCGGAGAAAACAGAATTGCTGCCGTTTCTTCTGGAAGGGGTCGGTGGAGACGATCAGCTAAATCAGGCGGACCGGATCCATCCCAATCCGGCAGGGCAGCAAAAGATTGCGGAACTGGTCTGGGCAAAGTTGAAGCCCATGTTGTAATTGTGACCGCATGGCATTTTCCCAGGTTCGTCAGACCTGCCGGTTCCTTGAACCTTTGTTGGGGATGGCGGAAAAAGCGGTGGCCCAGCCCCGTTAAACTGAGACATTGACCGAATGAACGCCACCTCACGTCCCGCCATCATCCAGGCGCTCCAGGCTTTCCGCTCCCGTCGGCAGCGGCTGCTTTATGTGCGGGCGGGGCTTTGTGCGGGCATCTTCCTGGCGGCGGCCTGTCTGCTGATCGCATTGCTGGACCGGGCCCGCTGGATGCCGGAGGGGCTGCGTCCCTGGTTATCCCTGCTCGCTTATGCAGGCGCGGCAGTTGGCGCCTGGAAGGCAGCCTTGATCCACTTGCGGGCTGGCAGGGATGATGCCGGAACTGCGACGTTGATGGAAATTTCGGCCCCCCGGCTGCGCGAAAGGCTGCTGGCCTCGGTGGAGCTTTCTGCGAGTGGGGCAGGGGATTCTGCGGAATTCCGGGAGCGGTTGCTGGAGACCGTGGAGGCCGACCTTCGTGAGACAGATGTGGTCAGACTGCTGCCTTGGGCTTCTCTAAAACCGTGGGCGTGGGGAACTGCGGGCATGGTTGCGGTTCTGGCGCTGCTCAGTGGTGTGAACTCGCTGCATCTGCCCGGATTCCTCGCACGGGCGGCCCTCCCTTTTGTCAATCTTGCCCGGCCTTCCAGCTACCAGATCGTCGTGGTCGACCCCAGCCCGGCCAATGCAGTGGTTCCCCTGGCCTCGGAACTGCCGGTGGCTGTGGAGGTGAAGGGGCCGGATCTTCCCGAAGTGGTGATGGAGACGGTGGCCGCTGGCAGCACTTCACGCCGGACGGAGTTGCTGCGCAGCCATGATGTCCGTTACACCGGCGTCGTTGCCATCGGTCAGGGAGATGTGCGTTACCGCATCCTGGCCGGAGACGCTATCTCCCCGTGGTACACACTGGCCGCCAGAGCCCGTCCGCGGGTGGTGGAGTTTGTAAAAACGGTGGTGCCTCCTGCCTACACGGGGTTGGCCGAAGTGAGCGTCACCGAAGAGCAGGGCGATGTGGAGGCCCTGGAAGGAAGCAAAGTGCGGCTGCTGCTGAAGCCTAACCAGAAGCTGTCCAAAGCAGATCTGCTTGTCAATCCGGACCATGCCGATCACCCCGAGGCATTTTCCATGCAGATCCTCGCGGACGGAAAGATTGCGGGCAGTCTGGAGGTGAAGCCTGAAAACGAAACGTGGCGAAGTGCGCTGACGGCGGAGGAGACGGGTTTCACCAACGAAGAAAGTTCCCCCTGGCGCATCATCTCCGTGCCGGACCTGCCGCCCGTGGCGCAGATTTTGGAGCCCCAGGAACAGCTTTCTCTGATGGCTGATGAAGTGGTGCGCATCCAGGGCATGGCTGGCGATGATGTAGGTCTGGCATCTGTCAGCCTGGCTCATTCGGTTAACGGGCAGACTTGGGAGCAGAAGGAACTGGTGACGAAAGCTGGCAAGGAAGTGCGGGTCCAGACCTCGCTGCCTTTGACGCCGCTTCAGGTCAAACCTGGAGATGCTGTATTGCTCAAGCTGGTGGCCAAGGACCTGAAAGGCCAGACTGCGGAGTCACCTGCCGTGCGGCTGATCATTCTGGAGCAGACTGTGGATCCGCAACAGCGGCAGTGGGCGCAGGACATGCGCCGCCTTTCCCAGCAGGCGACAGGTCTTGCCGAGCAGACCCGGGAACTGCGCAAGGTTATGGACAAAGTCCAGAAGTCCGTGAAGAAAGGGGCTGGCGAAGAACCGGAATCCGCAGTGGCACGCGCCCAGGCGGAAGTGCAGCAGGTGTCTGACCGGGCTGAAGATCTCTGGCAGCAACTCAAGCTGGCGGCACAGTCGGCACCCACTCAGCTTGACAGCCAGGAAGTGCAGTTGCTGGGCGAACGCCTGGCCCGGATGCGGAATGAATCACTCCCCAAGATGAAAAAGACGCTGGGGGCGGAAATGGAAACGACGGAAGGCTTGAAGCATGCGGCGGCGGAGGCCGGGGCAGATGCCGACACCATGGCCCAGGCTGCCCGGATGTTTGCGACGGAGGACAATGCCCGGCTGGTGGCCCAGGCTGCTCAGCAACTCAGCAGGCAGGAGGCTTTGCTCACTGAGCAGTCACTGACGGCCAACCGCGACAGCAGCCAGCGGCCCAAGTGGCAGGAGCAGCAGAAGGCCGCCATTGCCGCAAGCGAAGCTCTGAGCGCAGAAATCGAAGGGCTGAAGCCGGTGCTGGAAGGCGGGCAGCAAAGGCAGATGGATGACATGCGAAAGCAGTTGCAGGAAACGGCTTCAGATCTGGTGGCCAGTTTGGACAAACCCGGCCAGACCAAAAGCCCGGAGCATCTTTATGGAGCTGCAGACAACCACCGCCAGCGTCTCGGCAGAGCTTCGGATGCCATGCGTGCCATGGCCGAGAATGCGGCCAACCGCGCGGCGCAACTGCGTGAGCAGATGGCCCGGCAGGAGAACCCCGCCATCATTGCCCTGAACGAAGCCCGTGATGCCCTGGCTCGTGCTGCGGGAGAGGCCAAGAATCCCAAAGGGAAGGAAAAACTGGACAGGGAACAGCAGACAGCTTCCCAAAAGGCCGTCAGCGAACTGGCCCAGGCCGCTGCGCAGTTTGAAGACCAGGCCGTGCTGAGAGAACAAAATGCAGCAACCAACAATGAGGCTGCCCTGGATGCCAACCGCCTCTCCCGTGCTGCGGGCCAGCTGGGCCGGGAGGTGAAGGATTTGCCCAAAGACGCCGCCGCATTGGCCGGCGCCCAGCAGAAGGCTGAAGAACTGACTCAGCTTTCCCGCATGCTGGAGGCTGATGCCCTGGCTCAGTCAGCCCTGGCCTCAGTGGGGGAGGCTGCTGCGGATCGTGAGTTTCACAAAAGCAGCCAGGCGTCACGGCCTGCCGATCTGGCCCAAGCGGCCAGCGAAGCGCTGAAACAGGTGCCTGAGATGCTCCGCCGTTTAAAGAAGCCGGATCATGAGCTCGCCGGGGCAGCCCAGCAAGCCTCCGATGCCAGCCGGGCAGCGGCTGATCAGCTGAGGGGGGTGGCGCGTCAGGCAGCGGCGCAGCCTGGCCTGGTCCTTCCGGTGGAATCCGCCCTGCAGGCGGCTGCCAATGCCGAACAAAAAGTGTCGGAGGTTTCCCGCCGTCTGGCTGAGCAAACTTCCAGTGCCCGCGATTCTCTTGCCAGGCTTACACCTGACATCAGTGACATGATGAAGACTGTGGCGGACGATTTAAAAGCAGGTCAGGAAAAGGCCCAGGCTGCTGCGGCCCAAGCCGATGCCGCGCAACCGGTGGAGGAAGTGGCGCGGCAAGCTGAGGCATTGGGAGAAGCCGCCGCTGAGAATGCGGCGCAGATGGAGTCTTTGCAGGCAGCTCTCAGGCAGGAAGCCAATGCGGCTGACTTGCAGGAGCAGAACCAGCGGCAGGTGGCCCGGATGGCGGATGTCGCCCTGGCCCAGATGCAGCAGAAAGCGCCGCAGATTGCCCAGAATTTGAAACAGGCCTCCCAAGCCGGGGAGAGCAAGGCCCAGTCTCAAAACCTGAAACAGGCCGCCCAGGCGCAGCAGCAGACCGCCCAGGCGCTGGATCAGCTGGCACAAAACATGGCCAAGGCCGAGAAGGGCGAGGCCCTCAGTGAGCAGGAGATGGCGGCCATGCAAAACATGGAAAAGGACCTGGGGGTGGACAAGGCCTTGGAAGAGGCGTACAAGCGGGCTCAGGAACTGGCGCAGATGGCGCAGGACGCTTCCAAAAATCCGGCGGCTGTTCTGGCAGAACTGGAAAAGGAACTGCCTAACAACCCGGCCATGCAAAAATCGCTGGCCGAACTCACCAAGCAGGCGGCGCGCAGCAGTGAAGAAGCCGTGTCTGCGGAGGCCCAGCAACCGAGCAACATC
>DASWXG010000429.1:0-2342 GCA_036405615.1 Prosthecobacter sp.
ACCGACCCTGCCAGCGTCGCCGCCCTGGGACATGCGGTGCATGCAGCGGGCAATGAACTGGTGGTCAGAATGGGAGCTGCAGGGGCGCAGCACATCACCATTTGCGGTGAGCAGAACAGCCTGACCCTGAAGCTTTGCAGCGAAGGCGTTCTGGTTCTGGAACATGAGATTGGTCTGACCGTGGCCGAACTGGATTCTGCGATGAAAGTCCTTCTGGGCAAGATTCCTGCGCCAGTCCCCGTGCCTTTGGCGATGCCGCTTTCCTTCAGTCTGGAAGATGCCTTGCACGCCACAGCGCCATGAAGATCGCGCTGATCCGCAGACAGTTTGCCGCTACGGGAGGCGCGGAGCTGTATCTCCAGCGCCTGATTGCCGGGCTCGCTGGCAGAGGGCATGAAGTGCATCTTTATGCGGAGCACTGGGAGGGGGCTCCCTCTTCCGTGACGATGCACCGTGTGGATGCAAAGGCCCCGCGCGCGCTAAGGCCGGTCCGCTTTGCCGAGGCTGTCAGCCGGATGCTGGAGGGCACTTGCTATGACGTGGTGTTCAGTCTGGAAAGAACGGTTTTCCAGGATGTTTATCGTGCGGGAGATGGCGTGCACAAAGTCTGGCTGGACCAGCGCAGGCGCTATGCCACGTGGTGGCGCAGACCCTTTGTCGGCCTGGGGGCATTTCACAGCAACATGGTGGCTTTGGAAAAGCAGACGTTTGATCCGGCCGTCACCTCCCGGGTCATTGTGAACTCTGCCATGGTCCGCGAAGAAATTGTGAGCACTTTTGGTTATCCTTCGGAGCGGATCCATCTGGTGCGCAACGGAGTGGATGTCGCCCGTTTCCAAAATGGCGACCGCGCCGGGACGCGCCGGAACTTGGGATTCGCCGAGAATGATTTCGTTCTGCTGTTTGTCGGCTCCGGCTGGGAGAGGAAGGGATTGCCCTTCCTGCTGCGCCTCATGCGGCGCTTTGAGAAAACAGAACGCCGGATCAAACTGCTGGTGGTCGGCAAGGGCCGTCTCTCAGGCTCTGTGCCGGGGAATGTTGTTCTGGCCGGGCCGATGAACCGGGTGGAAGACGCCTATGCAGCGGCGGATCTCCTGACCTTCCTCCCCATCTATGAACCCAGTTCCAATGTGGTGCCGGAGGCACTGGCGGCCGGGCTGCCGGTGATCACCAGCGTGTTTAATGGTGCAGCCGAATGGCTGACAGAAGGCGTGAACGGGCATGTGCTGCCCCGGCCGGAGGACACAGATGCACTTGAACGGGCGGTGCGTCACTGGATGGAGCACCCTCAGGCAAGGCCTGTGGTCTGCACACACCCGCTGGATCTGGAAACCAATGTGACTGAGACTTTGCGGGTGCTGGAACTTGCCGCTGCCAGCAAGGCTGCTGCACCGGGCCGTTAAGGCTTGCCTGTTTGGAGAAAGCGGATCACCGCCTGGGAACCGGCATTCTCGCTTTTTTCCAGATCATGGCCGACGGAGCCATGGTCTGTGCCTTTGACCATTTGAATCTTGAGGTTCTTCGCCCCGGCCTGCCGCAGGGCGGCAGCGAGGAGCTGGTTTTCTTCTCCGCGCAAAGCCATGTCGCGCTCGGCATAGAGGATGATCATGGGAGGGGCATCCTTGCGGGCATGATAGATCGGGGCCGCTTCGTCAGCGATGAGGCGGCTTTTGGGCAGGCCTCGCTCTTCGCGGATGGTGTAGTGGGTCAGGGTCTGCCCGGCGACAGGCACCAGCCCGGCAATGTCCTGGATCTTCAGGCCCTGGGCCTCCAGATATTTTCCGTCCAGTCCGGCCATGAGTGCCAGGTAGGCTCCGGCGGAGTGCCCGCCCAGATAGACGCGGGCGGGGTCTCCGCCGTGTTCGGCAATGTGCTTTTTCACCCAGGCAAAGGCCGCTGCTGTATCCTCAATGTACGCCGGGTACCTGGCTTTCGGGCTCAGGCGGTAGTTGATGCTTGCCACAGCGATGCCGGATGCCGCGAGGTGGCGTCCAAGAGAGATTTGGTGGGCTCCATCTTTGCTGCCTCCGGTAATGCCGCCGCCGTGCAGCCAGACCAGGGTGGGAAAGGCTTCTTTCTTTTCAGGCAGGTAGAGGTCCAGCTTGCAGCGTTCAGTTTCATAGCTGTCACCAGCCGTCTTGTAGGCGAGGTCGGTCAGTTCCTTGGCGGCCGGGTTGCTGCCATCTCCCCAGGCCGAGGAGACAAGGCAAAGGCAGGCTGCCAGGAAAACAGAAAGGCGGGTGAAAGGCGTGGACATGCTGGCGGCCATTATGGCAAGGTGAATGCACCCGGCAATCTCCGGTGTCGCCAGTTGCCCTGCATGTCAGACTCTTTGCATTTCC
>DASWXG010000430.1:0-5282 GCA_036405615.1 Prosthecobacter sp.
CCGGTGAACCCCCGCGTTCTGAGCAGCCTCATCACGGGCAACCCCAACTACACCTCCATGGTCCATGGCAGCCGGCTTTACACCGGCGAGGCCACCTTTGGCGTGCGTGTCTATGACTTCTCCAACCCCATGCAGATCACCGATGTGGGGTTCATCGACTTGCCGGACAACCCTCGTTACATCTCGCTGAAGGAAGGCAAAGGCTACTGCACCCCCGGCTCCAGCAAGCTTTGTGTCTTTGATGCGGTAACGCCATCCAATCCCTTCACGACTTACACGCTCCCCGCTGCGGCAGATTTTACCTTTCCACTGGGCAACATGGTGGTCACGGCCGGTCAGATCACCAAAAACATGTGCTCCATCATCGCCGTAGCACAGGCCCCGGACACCCAGGGACCGAAGGTGGATTTCTCCAGCCCTGCGAATGGCAACACCCGCCAGGCGCTGACCTCGCGGGTGGGTTTGGTCATGAGCGACCAGATCGATGTGACCTCGCTGACTACTACAACAATGATCATCCGCCCGCTGGGCAGCACCACCGCACTGACCGGCACGTATTCGACCCAGATGGGCATGGTCAATTTCTCACCGGATTCCCCTCTCCTGCCTAACACCATCTATGAAGTCATCCTGCCTGTCGGCGGTGTGAAAGATGTCGTGGGCAACGGCCTGCGTGAGGAATATCGCATGCGTTTCTCCACCGGCGAAAGCGTGGATGATCCCACCATTGGCCTGGTCTCACATTACGGCCTGGATGAAACCACCGGAACAACGGCCAATGACGATGTCAGCGCCCGTAACGGCACCCTGACCAACTTCCCCGCCACGCCCTGGGGACAGGGTGTCATCGGCGGCCGTTTGCAGTTCGACGGCGTGGACGACCATGTGAACGTCGGCACCTTTGATGTCGGCAACACCTTCACGGTGGCGGGCTGGGTCAAGATCCCCTCGGGCTTCAACAACCTGAACACGATCTTCACCAACAGTCCCTCCAACTACCAGGCTGTTGGTTTCAAACTTTTTGTTTACGGCTCCACCAATTCGAGCGCGGGCCGCATCCAGCTGGAGACCGGCAACGGCACCCTGGGCGATGCCGCCATGACAGCCAACGGGGTCTTTGAATTCGATCAGTGGAACCATGTAGCAATCACCGTGGACCGAAGCACCGGCCGCGCTGCCATCTACTACAACGGTGTCAACCGGGCCACCGACAGCGTGGTGCGCAATGACTTCCCCACCAGCCAGCTCATCCAGATCGGCCAGATGAACAACAACTCCAACCGCCTGCGCGGTGAGCTGGATGACCTGCATCTTTTCAACCGTACGCTGTATGCCAGTGAGATCGAAGCCCTCCGGTCCCAGCGCAACGGCCCGGTCGCTCACTGGCGCCTGAACAACGCCGTGACCGATGACTCCGGCAGCAATCGCCCGCTCACGCTGCAAAACGGCCCCACGTATACCCCCACCGCTGCCGAGGGCAGTCATGGCCTTGCTCTCGATGGCACCAATGACTATGCCGATGCCGGTGTGCTGGACGTCGGCCAGAGCTTCACCTTCAGCGGCTGGGTGCAGATCCCCTCCGGTACCAGCGTGCTGCATACCGTCCTCGGCAACTCCACCACAGGCAGCAACACCGCAGGATTCAAACTCATCGTCTATGGCTCTGCGCATGCCCAGGGCGGCCGTATCCGCCTGGAAACCGGTAACGGCACCCTCAGCGGCGATGCCTTCACCAACACGCTGGCTTTCCCCTTTGGCCAATGGAACCACATCGCCCTCAGCGTGGACCGCGCTTCAGGCAAAGCGACGATCTATTGCAACGGCGTGGATGTTTCCGTGGACACCTCCATCCGCTCAGACTTTGCGACGAATCAATCGCTGCAGTTTGGCCGCATGACCGACGGCAGTTCATTCCTCTCGGGAGGTCTCGACGACCTGCGTCTGTATGGACGCAATCTCACCCCGGAGGAGATTCGGGTGCTCTCCATCCGCTCGCCTCTGGCCTACTGGCCGCTGGATAACAATCTGTCGGACCAGGGTGGGTTTAACCGTCCGCTGACAGCCATCGGTGGAGCAGCCTTCAATGTTGATCGCGCCCGAGGCACGCATTCGCTGCTGCTGGATGGAGCCGACGACCGCGCGAACAGCGCCGCGTTTGACATGGGCAATACCATCACCCTCTCCGCCTGGGTGAAGATTCCCTCGACCTCCAATGCACTGGAAACCATTCTCGCCAACGGGCCGAGCAACTACTCCAGCGCCGGTTTCCGCCTCTTTGTTTATGGAGCCACCCATGCCAATGCCGGACGTATCCAGCTTGAAACCGGCAATGGAACCCTGGGCGCCGGGGCGAGCACCGCTCTGGGCATCTTCGCATACGATCAATGGAACCATGTCGCAGTGACTATCAACCGCACCGCCGGGACAGCGAAGATTTACTACAACCGCCGCGACGTCGGCACTGGCTCCGTTCGCACCGACTTCCCCACGAATGCCGCCTTTGAGGTCGGCTCTATGACCAGCGGAGGCAACACGATGGTGGGTCGCGTTGACGAAGTACGGGTTTATGGGGCCATCGCCACCGCCGCGCAGATCAACGCTCTGGGGTCAGGTTCGGCCAATATCAATCCGGTGGTCAACAGCGTGATCTCCTCAAGCCCGAAACAGACCACGAACACCTCCGTCACCCTCACAGCCAACGCCACGGACAGCAACATCGGCGAGCAGCTCACCTATGCCTTTGACTTTGGCGATGGCACCCAGAGCGGCTGGAGCAGCAGCCCCAACGCCCCGCATACCTACAGCGCCCCGGGCCGTTATGTCGTCACAGCATTTGTGGATGACGGCTACACTGTCTCCTCACTCAGCTACGTGCAAATCGTCCATCGCCCGCTGACGGCTACGCAGCCCACCAAGTCCAGCCAGGTGGCTTATGATCCGACCCTGAACAAAGTCTGGATCGTCAATCCCGACATCGACACCGTGACCCGCATTGATGCCGTGACACGCGTGCGCGATTTCGAAATCGCCACCGGTTTGCGCCCCTCCTCCGTTTCCATCCGGCCGGGTGGCAGCGAGGTCTGGGTAGCCTGCAAAGACAGCAGCCAGATCCGCATCCTGAATCCGAGCACCGGTGCCGCCATCGCCACCATCACCCTCGGGCGTGGGTATGCCCCTGCGGGCCTCGCTTTCGCTCCGAATGGCAGCGCTGCTTTTGCGGCCTGTGAAGGTTTCGAAGGCCTGCTGAAAATCGATCCAGTCACCCGCACGGTCACGAGCGGCCTGGATCTCGGTGCTCCAGCCCGTGCCGTGGCCATCTCCGGCGATTCCACCCGCGTCTTTGTCACCCGCTTCCTCTCTCCGGACAACCAGGGGCAGATGTGGGAAGTGGTACCTGGCACCATGGCGTTGGCTGCTATTACGACCACCCGCCCGGCGAACCCCTTCGGCCTCGGCATTGATACCACAGCCGATTCGGAAAACGGCGGACGCGGCTTGCCCAACTATCTGTTAGACGCTGCCATCTCCCCGGACGGCTGGCGACTCTGGCTCCCGGCCAAGAAAGACAACATCCAGCGCGGCACAGGTCCTGGCAAATCCGGCGGCCCGCTCGATGCCGACAACACCGTTCGCAGCATCCTCTGCCAAATCGACCTCCTGGGCGGCTCTGAGGTCCGCACCGTCCGCAAAGATGTGGATGACCAGGGCATGCCTGCAGCGGTCTGCTTCTCGCCCGTCGGCGATCTGGTCTTCGTGGCCTTCATCACCAACAACGAAGTCCTGGCCTTTGATGCCGTGACCGGCAACCAGGTCGCCGGGGTCACCGTCGGCAGTGCACCGTCTGGCTTGACGATGAAACCCGATGGCAGCCGCCTCTATGTCCATGATTTCCTCTCCCGCACCGTCAGTGTGCTGGACACAACCAATCTGGTCAATGGCACCAGTTCCTCCATGCCGCTGCTCGGCACCCCGACCAACCTGATCACCACCGAAAAACTCACCGCCCAGGTACTGGATGGGAAGAAGGTCTTCTACAATGCCAACGACCCGCGCATGGCGGGTGAAGGTTACATCAGCTGCGCCACCTGCCATCTCGATGGCGGCCATGACGGCCGCACCTGGGACTTCACGGATCGGGGCGAAGGCTTCCGCAACACCACAACGCTGATTGGCAAAGCAGGCATGGGTCACGGAGCCCTGCACTGGAGCGCCAACTTCAATGAGGTGCAGGATTTCGAACTCGACATCCGCAACGGCTTCGGCGGCACCGGATTCATCACTGGCACGGTGAATCCCTCCCTGGGCGCAGCCAATGCCGGACGCAGCGTCGAGCTTGATGCCATGGCCGCCTATCTCACCTCCCTGAGCACCCAACCGGTGAGCCCATATCGCAATCAGAACGGCACCTTCACCGCCAGCGCCTCAAATGGAGCCACGCACTTCACCAACAAAGGCTGTGCCACCTGCCACATCGGTCTGCCCATGACTGACAGCAACGCCACGACCTTCCTCCTCCACAACGTCGGCACCCAGAACACTGCCAGCGGCAAACGCCTCAATGCCACGCTCAACGGCATTGATACGCCCACCCTGCGCGGCATCTGGAGCACCGCCCCGTATCTGCATCGCGGTCAGGCCCTGACCCTCGCAGACATCTTCAACACCACCCACGCCCCCGGCACCACCAACCACGCCCGCTTCCGCGAACTCAACGCCACCGAGCAGGCCGAACTCCTCGACTACCTCGAAGAGCTCGAGTGAGTGCTGTCCACGGAAGGATAACTAATAATCCAACATCAAAAAGCCCGGCCGGATATTTTCGGTCGGGCTTTTTTACCAGGGGAATATCTGTCCCGCATCTCTGATCACCCAAACCTGCCCGCCTCATCAGGAGCCCGGTCCGCGCGGGCAGAGTCCCACCTCAAACACTCCTCCCCCGAGGAGAAAAACCCGCGCGGGCCAGGCAGTGGTTTATCGCACCGTCCGCAGCATCTGGATGCGTCCTCCAAGATTTGCAGATGCAATCTCGCGATGGCACGCAAGCTTTTCCCAGCCGCTTCTTTCAAAAAAGCGCCCATCCCTGTTCGCCATCTGCCAGTGGCGGACGTATGCATTCCCCGTGCCCCAAGCCGCCGCCCAGAACCCACGTCCCGCCGTCTTTGCAGAAATCGCCCCAGGCCTTCTGCTGGACAGCCGCCGTGCCCTCATCCATCGGGATCAGGGCTGGATGGCCGTGGCCGATCTCCACTACGGTTACGAGGTCAACCGCCGCCGTCACGGGG
>DASWXG010000431.1:0-5403 GCA_036405615.1 Prosthecobacter sp.
GGTTGTTGGTCACCGGGTCCAGCGTGTACAGCGTGGTAAAGCTGTCTGCATTCGGCTGGCTGTTGGTGTAGGCGGCCCCTTGCAAGCCGGTGGCTGCGCCATTGATGAAGTCGTCCGGATTGATGCCATTGCTGCCAGGGAAGGCATCGACCGGCGCTCCGGTGTTTGGATTCACCCGGAAATTCAGTCCGAAGGAGGACACCACCCGCAGACGGTCAACCGCGGGGTTGAAGTCAATGTCCCAGCTTTGGTTGGCGGGTAAATCCACCGTATTTCCACCGATGGTGAAGCCAAACTCCGGCCCTACCCCTGTGGCCGCACCGGTCTCCAGGGAAATGTGGACAAGCTGGGCCTGGTCGCTGGTTGCATTCACGGTTAGGCCATAGAGACCCTGGGTCTGCGGGCGGATGTCAATGGCCACCAGCGTGTGGCCTGCGGCGATGCCCGTGACGGCGATGTCAGGCGTGGCAGAGCTCACCGCGCCCAGGGTGCTGGTGGTGAGCTCGCCTGTGTCCCTCAGCATGACCAGCGTGGTGGCCGGCCCCACGGGCGGCAGGTACTGGGCCTGCGTGGCGGCGCTCGGAAGGGCGGCGAAGGCCAGAGCGAGAGCCAGCCCCAGGGTGCCTGCCCTCCCGCTGAAGTCACAAAAGGGCAAGGAAGGCTTTTTCATAAAGAGGTAGCAGACTTTTCGTGGCCAGGAACGGCGCAGACTCAAACGGACGGAGCTTCCGGCCGGCGTTGCGCCGCCCAGAGTATGGCCGCCTTCTCCCAGCAAAGGAAAGGAAATACTTAGGTTCAGCACAGTAGCTCCCATCAAAAGATAATCCCCTGGCAGCGCAAGGTTACGCTGGCAGGGGATGGAGTTTTGGGGGAGATGCTCCCTGGCTTGCTCTTCTGATTTTTGGGCCCAGGCAAACGGGCGTGTGGTATCTTTGGGGAATCTGAGCGCTCTCAAACGTTGGCTGGCCCGTGTCTGCGGCGGCGGCGCAGGAAGATGGCGCAGGTGCCGAGAAGCGTGAGGGAGGCGATGCCGGGTTCCGGCACGGAGGAGACGGTAACGCCGTTGAAGATGCCGACGCCGTCGAAGTTGCTGCGGGACTTGAGGATGATGTTGCCGGCGGCGTCGCTGGTGACGGTGGCGGTGATGCTGAAGTCATCATTGTCCAGGGGCAGCTGGTTGACGGTGGTGGTGAAGCCGCCGAGGAGGGTCTCGCTGCCGCTGGTTAGGTCGTAGAAGTTCACAAACTTTTCGACGCCCCGGTTGTTGTGCTCGTACCCCCAGAGCTGGAGGACGTATTCGGTGTTCGGATCAAAACCGCCAAGCTGCAGCAGCAGGCCTGCGCCCGCCGGGGCGCTGCCGGAAAGGATGGTGCCGACGACGCGGTCATAATAAAGGTCGCGGTAGGTGAAGGCACCGCTGTCGGTCATGGCGGGGCGGGTGCGTTCGTTGACGCTGAACTGGGAGTTCGCCGTGGCGAGGTCTGCCACCGTGACGCCGCCTGCCAGCTTCAGCGAATAACCGCCAAGGGTGGTGCTGCGGATGCCGGTGCCGTCGCCGCCGGTGGACCATTGGACGAACCCGGTCTCGGCACCTCCAGACCCGAAGTCCACGCTCAGCAGCGTGGCGGCGCGGGCAGGCGCGGCTGCCAGGAGCAGGAGGGACATGGCGCAGACAGCAGCCAGGAACAGGCTGGGGAGGAGGCGGGCTGGGAAAGGCATAACAAAGGATGAAACAAAAACTGGCGGCCCTTTGCGGTGCGCGGGCCGGGCATCCGGCCTGCAGAGAGATCCTGCCTGTCTGGCGGGCCTGGGTGCGGCGCAGCAGCGGCCGGCAGCCAGGTGCGCAGACGGGGGGAATGCCGCTGGCGGAGTGTCCGGGCGGTGCGGCCAGGGACGGTGGTTGGGGGGGAGTGGCAATGGACGCGCGCGCGGCCTTTTCGCAAGGGGAAATTGGGCGGTGGATGGCCTAGGTAATGTCTCCAGAAGAGTCTTTGTGAATGGATATTTAGCTATATTTTAGGATGTTCAGAAAAACTCATGTGTACTTGTGTGAAAACGCAGGCTGTTTTGCCTGGGAAAGAAGCCGCCGGAAAAGTATTTGTCGTCTCCGGCTAACCAAAAGCACATGCTGCTGGAAAGCCCCTGGAAGATGGCCGATATTGCGGGCCATGAGCTACGAGTACCAGCCGAAGAGGGAGGCCCGGGCGGGCCGGATTGATGGAAGCGCGAGGAATGTGCAACACACGGCGGACGGCCGGAGAGTGGTGGGGCTCACAAGCTCCCAGCGCTCCATGCAGGAGGGTGAGGCACGGCGCGCGGCGGCGGCACAGACCTCTCTCCACCGGAGCATGAAGGAGCGTCAGCAGCGAGTCATGCTGGCCAAGCAGGACGGCAGCTTTGCCAGCAAGCAGGAGACGTTTAACCGCAACAACCGCCACCAGTGGATGAACGACAACGGGGATATCGTGCACAGGTCAGACCGGAACCCGTACCGGGATGGCGGCCAGATAGGCGAGGCGCAGCCCCCGCCCGGTGGAGGTGGGCAGCAGGGGGGAGGTGGTGGCGGTGGCGGCGATGCCAGCGGGCAGAAGAACACACCGGGGCAGCCCTCCCAGCCACCAGCCGATGCTGCGGTGCCGGTTCCGCTGCAGGATCCCACCCCTGTCCGTGACGCCAATTCCCCACCGGTGCCACCCGTTGCACCCAAGGCCTCTCCGCAGAGACCGCCGCCTCCGGCGACAGGCCGTGTCATGGATGGTGACCGGGATGTGACCTCGGACATTGTGCGGGGACTGGGGGGTGACCGGAGAGGCCAGTTCTACACCGGTAAACCAGAGCCTGCGCCGCCGCCCCAGCCGCAGACAAGTCCTCTGCAAACAGGCGGCACCGGCCTCATGGCCGGGGCGGAGGCGCCCAAGACTCTTCAAATGTCGGGAGAGAGGATCTTCAGCCAGGGGATGAACCCGATGCAGCAGTCTGGCAGCGGCCCGGTGAGCCCGGCTCTCAGCAACTCATTCTCGATCCAGGCAGGTTCGCCATCCGCCCTTCTGGCCGGTGCGGAGAAGAACCCCGCGCTGCTAAAACCGGCGAAGCCGGTGCAGAACGCGAAGATCTAGGAGAGCCCAAAGAGGTGTTTGAGAACGCCCGGTCTGCGAGTTTGCAGGCCGGGCGTTTTGTCTGGTCATTTTTTGACGTGCATTTTGTTATTCTGCTCGTGCGGGGGAGGCCGGGCTTGTGCCTGGGGTCGCGCTGAGACCGCCTGAGTTTTTCAGATGCTGCAGCTCGCGGGTGGTCTGTTCCAGCCTTTCCATGACCTTCAGCATTTCGCGCTGGTGGGCCATCATCTGCTCGTTCAGCCGGTCGATGGCGGGAGTCTGGTCCGGCTTTCCGGCATGCTGGATGCCCACCACATAGCCCACGGCCAAAAAGAAGAGACCGTCGAGGAGCTTCCGGAAAAGGCCGGGCCAGGGGGAGGAGTTGGTCATGCGTGTGGTGAGTAAGGAGGCGGGGGATGATGAAGGTTGGAGGCCGCAGCAGCAAGGGTGAAGATGGGGCCTGAATGGCTTTTACATTTGAATGGACGCGAGGGCGTGCCCGTGATGTCATGACGTATGCAACGGCGGCCATATCAGGTGATGAGCAAAGCCGTGCGGGGATTGCTCGCTCTTGGTGGATTCCGAAGGTAACGGCTTCTGAAGGTGCCCGTTTCATGGCCGAGTGCTTGTGCATGGCGGGTGAAGTTGAGGTTCTGGCAGGCCGGCTCAAGGGGGCAGAAGCAGGCGACCGGTAGACTGCGGGGGGAACGGGCAAAAAACTCGACTTAAGTTTTTGCAGTGGCGGCTTTGCCGCAGCGGGAGGGATGCGGACAGGAGTGTCCGCGCTCCTCTCGTGCACTCCTGCCGAACTGTTATTTCAAAATTTGTTAGGCTATGGGGCGCCCTGAATCTTTTCTGTTTCAACCGAGCTGGTGCTGGCGGAGGCAGGCGAGGAGGCTGGCGATGTCCACGGGCTTGATGAAGTGGGCGTCGAAGCCGGAGGCGCGGGAGCGGTGGAAGTCCTCCTCCTGGCCGTAGCCGGTGAGGGCGATGCAAACGGGAAGCGGGCTGTTGTTTGCGCCCTGGAGGCGCAGGCGGCGCAGGGTTTCATAACCGTCAATGCCGGGCAGGCCGATGTCCAGCAGGAGCGCGGCGGGCGGTGTGGCGAGCGCGTGGGCCAGGGCGGACTCACCGTCATACACGACATCCACCAGGTAACCGCGCCGCCGTAGCAGGCGGGCGAGGCCGTTGGCGGAGTCGGCATTGTCATCCACCACCAGCAGGCGGTGCGGAGCGGGGCTGCCGGGGGAGGAAGGAAGCTCTGCGGACGGTGCTGCGGGCGGCTCAAAAGCGGCTGCCGGGACTGCGGGCTGCCAGGGCAGCGCGGGCAGGCGGACGGTGAAGGTGCAGCCCTGGTCGATGCCGGGGGAGGTGGCCTCGACACTGCCGTGGTGCAGTTCACAGAGGTTTTTGACGATGGTCAGGCCAACGCCGAGTCCGCCTTCGGAGCGGGAGGCATTGCGGTCGCCCTGGGTGAAGAGGTCAAACATCTCGTGGATGCGTTCCCGGGAGATGCCGATGCCGGAATCCTGCACGGAGATGACGGCGTGGTGGTCTTCTAGGCTGGCGGTGAGGCGGATGTGACCGTGGGGCGGGGTGTATTTGGCGGCATTGGTCAGCAGATTGACGAGGATCTGCTCCACGCGGGCCGGGTCGGCATGCAGGCTGATTTGGTGCGGGGTGTAGCTGGCCTGCAGGTTGTGGCCGCGTGCGTGGAAAAGCGGGGCGGCGGCCTCGCAGGCGCTGGTAAGGATGTCGGCCAGATCAAAGGTCTGAGGGCGGAGGACAATCTTGCCCTGGGTCACGCGGGAAACATCCAGGAGGTCATCCACGAGGCGGCTGAGCTGGGCGGTCTGGCGGCGGACGACCCCAGCGGCCCAGGTGTGCTCATCATTCCCGCCATGGCCGTTCAGGAGCAGGGCTGCGTGGGAGATGGAGGAGAGCGGGTTGCGCAGTTCATGCGCGAGCATGGCGAGGAATTCATCCTTGCGGCGGGAGGCCTGGCGCAGGGATTCGGCATCCCGCCGAGTCTGGTCCATGAGTTCGCGCACCTGGAACTGGCGCTGGCGGGAGCGGAGGGCCATCTCCACAGAGGCGAGAAGGGTGCCCCTGCGGAAGGGACGCTCGAGAAAGGTGACGTTGCCTACGCCCTCCAGCGACTTTAGAAAACGGTGCTGGGACTGGGAACTCTCTCCTCCGCCGGTGACGACGATGACGGGCAGCTCGCTCCACGAAGGCTGGGTGGCCAGCCACTGGCGCAGGCGGGCGACGGCGTGGTCGCTCATGGACTCCTCCGCCAGCAGCAGAG
>DASWXG010000432.1:0-12182 GCA_036405615.1 Prosthecobacter sp.
GCTTCAGAACTCCGTTCTTGGGTTCACGGCGGACAAACTGATAAGCGAAAATACCGGATTTCCCGACCGCTGGCCCCAGTGCGGACAATGCTATAGTCTTCAGCAACGTCGTCTTTCCAAGCCCATTGTTGCCCAGCAGTAGGTTAATGTTCGTTAGCTTGGGTTTCGGCAAGCCCAGCTTGGCAAAATCCTGATCGGGATGGACAAACGAGATCCGCGACTTCCGAAACGTCCGGAAGTTCTCAATCTGAATATTGTCAATATACATGGCAGGTAGAGGCTAAACTAATTCTGGCATAGCAAGCTTCGCGTCGCCAGACAAGAGTCGCGGCAGCAGAAGGTCGCGAGTGCAGCGGAGGTTTTGGATTTGGGTCTCCAGAGTGATGACCGCTTTGCGCATAGGACGCACTGCCTCACCAAACCGGGATTGCATGTCAGCAGGCGGAACGACTAGCTCCACGTTCGCAATGGATGTTCGGCTTAGTTCTGTTTGTCCGGTCGCACCAACTCCAAGGCGCTCAAAAGCTTCTTGCTGCGAGAGAAGCGTGCAACCAAAGAAATCCAAATCGGTTTCAGGGTTTGGGCGAGCAATGGTGACATGCGTATCAACAGTGCATTCGTCCAAGTCCTGATAGACTTGAGCAACGCGCCCAAGTGTGCCGACGCCAGTCGAGTTAATGAGCACGTCACCTAAGCGCACCTGTTTGTCGGGTGGAATTGGTTTCGTTTGTCGCCTTGCTGGCTCGAGGCTCAATCGTTGATCGCGAACACACTTCTGGTTAATCACCAACGAAGCACCGCCCTCGTCGTAGCTCGGGGAGAGACCGCGATTCAGGTATGCGGATAAATCGACGAGCTTTTTCACCTCCCAGCCTTGGGGGATGTCGCCGAGGAGGGAGGGGATGCGGGGGACGGTTTCGTGGCCAGGGAAACGGCAATGGACGAACCACTCGCGGTAGAGGGTCCGGGCCATGGTCTCCAGGATCCGAATGCGCCGCTGGCTGTTCTCGATCAGCTCGTCGTAGGCTGACAGGATGCCCGCAATCCGCTGTTGCTCCGGCAGTGGGGGAACCTGAAAGTCGAAAGTGAGCAACTTGTCCAAGCTCAGATTGTCCTGAGTGGTGCCGCGAGACACGCTCTGCATCTGGAGTTTGAGAATCTCCATGTAGTATTTAATGAAGCGAACATCGGCTTTTTTGGGATCAGCAACGAATCCAACCACACTGTCAGGAAAACACCCTTCAATTCCAAGAATTGCGCTCTCGGCGATATTTGCGGCAATCGTAATGCAAAGGGTTCCTGGCTTCCATAGCTTGCTCTGCGCCAGCCCCTCGTCACTATAAGTTTGCGAGTATTCAGTGAGTCGAAAGTTGGCTCCTTTGATGTCACCTGTCTGGAAAAATGGATATGGGCCACCGTAAAGGGACGGATCGTTGCGAGGCCTGTGCCGGGATTTTCCCCTACCTACGAATCCCAATTCATTTAGCTTCATTGGCTTGAGGCTAGACATGCGTCGTAATTTTTCTTAAGGCAAGTGGCTGCGTTTCAAATCTTTCAATTTCCTCCCACCTGTATGTCTCGACAGTCACGGGCCCCGGCCAAACTACGGGATTCATAGCGGTAATGCCTAACTCGTCAGCGCCAAAGATTCGGAGCGCGTGCCAACAGTCGATCAACTCTGTTTTGCTAGCACCTTTCCAAAAGCGTGAAGTCCCCAAAATAACCCCAACAATAGAATTATCCCTCATCATCGTGATAGTTTCTGCAAAGGTTTTGGGCAGGCAGAGTGTTACTGAAAGTCCGGCTAGTTTGAATAGCGGTTCATAATCCTTGCCTTCCAATATTCCGGGGTGCTCACTCCATCTTGGGAAATGTTCTGCAAAACCGTCCAGCATTTGCTGTTGTGTGAGCTCTATCCCTTGATCTTTGAGAATGGATTCAACGCACGCAAGCGCACACGCATATGGGGTAATTGCACAGACTTTGGTCATGGTGTTTCAAGAATCTCCGCCACATTCGCGGCGATGGTTTGCCCCAGCTCACGCGCTTGCGCGTTGAGGCTTTCAAGTTCCTCATTCAAGGTTTCGAGCTGCTCCTTGAAGTCCTCGTCGCTCACGGCTTCGCCCGGAGCGATACCGACGTAGCGGCCCGGATTGAGCGACCAGCCTTGCGCTTCGATGTCCGTGAGCGAAGCGGCCTTGCACAGGCCCGGAATGTCGGTGTAGCCGGGCTTGCTGCCGAAGACTTCCTGGAGCTTGGTTTTCGCTTCGTCGCCGCCAAGGGTGAAGTCCGGCGCTTCTCCGCGATAGAGGCGGACGAGGTTGGCGAGGAAGCCGATCTGCGCGGGTGTCCAGTCGCGGTGCGCGCGGTCCACCTGCCGGTAGATGTGGCGGGCGTCAATAAAGAGCACGCTGTCCTTGCGCGGGGTGCTGGCTTTCGCCTTGTCGAAGAACCAAAGTGTGCAGGGAAGCGTGACGGTGTAAAACATGTTTGGCCCCACGGCGACCATCACATCCACGGCGCGGCTTTCGATGAGCTTCTGCCGGATGTCCTGCTCGGAGGAGCGGGCATCGGAGGCGGAGTTGGCCATCACAAAGCCTGCTCGCCCCTTGGCACTGAGCATGGAGTGGAAGAGCTGAATCCAGAGATAGTTCGCATTGTCCGTGCGCGGCAGGCCGAAGGGATAGCGACGACCGGGGCCCGTGGCATCTTTGAGCCGGTCCTTGTCCACGGCGTTCACATTGAACGGCGGATTGGCGAGCACAAAGTCAAACTTGCCCGTGCCCTGGTGCGGGTCGTCGTAGTAGGTGATGGCCTCACTGATATTGCCCTCCAGCCCGTGAATGGCAAGGTTCATGCGGCACAGGCGCGTGGTCTCGCCGACTTTCTCCTGCCCGTAGATGGCCAGTTCACTGGCTGGGTTCTTCTGGTGCTCGCTGACAAAGCGCGCGGACGACACGAACATGCCGCCTGAACCGCAGGCCGGATCAATGACGCTGCCGTGATACGGCTCCAGTACCTCCACCAGCAGGCGCACGATACAGGCGGGAGTGTAAAACTCGCCACCCTTCTGGCCTTCTGTGCGGGCGAATTCGCCAAGGAAATATTCATAGATGCGACCAAAAGCGTCATACTCCGCACTGGCCGGAATCTCCGAGATGCGCTTCAAGATCTCCTTCAGCAGAGTGCTGTCGAAGACCTGATAGGAACGCGGCAGCACGCCCGCGAGCTGGGGATTGTGCTTCTCGATGTCGGCCATTGCCTCGTTTACCGCCTTGCCCGCATTTACACCTTCGGGCAGGGAGAGCAGATGATCAAACCTCGCCCCCGATGTGAGATAAAGCACGCCTGCTGCATGATACGCTGCTGGCTCTTCGACTCGCGAGCCGCGACGGCTCGATGCACTGGCCTTTTCCAGCTCCGCACGCTGCTTCGCAAACCGAACCTCTGCGAATCGAAGGAAAATCAAGCCTAACACCGGCTGCGCGTATTGTTGCGCAGTCAGTCCAGAGTTTGCGCGGAGTTGATCGGCAGCGGCCCAGAGGCGCTTTTCGAGCGTCTGATTGGCCGTATTTTTTTCGGGTGGGGCGATCCAATGCATTATTTACTAACTTGTATCTAAGCAGGCCGCAATAGGAGACGCAAGCGATAGGAGGTGCAGGCATTAGCCTTTAAATGACAGTGGCCAACCTCACGAACGTGCCTTTAGTCGTCCCAGGATTCCGGGGCTTCTATGACACTGAATTCCCCATTGGCTGGATTGACTCTCAAAAGGGAGCTAAAACGACCCTTGACCATGTCCAGTGCCAGGTATGCCGCCGACCTTCCCGCGCCGGTCAAACGCATCAGTGCCTTGGCTGCCCTGTCCTTTGACAGCCATTTCCGTCCATCTTCGAAGATTTTCACCAGATCGCTTTCCTCGATCTTCGAGTTTTTCCCCGCCCCGCTCGTGCCGCCGTTGTTGAACCTCTCCCAATCGAAATCGTGCAGCGGCCCTACAAATTGAACTCCCTCGCGCCGCCATGCGGTCGGCCCTCCTAGCTTGCCGTTGTTGTTTTTGCAGCAGGAGAAAACGAACTCACTGCGCTCCGGGTCGTCACTGGCCGCCTGAAGGATGAAGGCCGCCCGAGGCACGCTGCCCAGAATCAGCGAGCCGGAAAGCAGATTCAGCAGCCCGCGCCCGTTCACCCGCTCGCCCATTTTCGGTTTGCGTGTATGCGCGACGATCATCAGCGCGGGCCGCGCCGGTCCATCTGGCAAACAAGCAATGATATTCTCGAAGGCCACACGGAAATCCTTTTCCATGTTGTCCCGCGCAGCCCGGTTCCATGGATCAAGGACAATCACATCTGGAGCGAACGCCTCAATCTCGTGTCGGAATTCCACGCAAAAATCCGGGTTCTCAAACGCGAAGGTGTCCACGTCCCCGGACACCCGCACCCATTCATCCAGGTTTGGCACTTCGCAGTGAACCTTGTATTCAGAAGCCAGTCGAACCATTCCATTTTCGGCTTGCAAGATCATCGTCTTGAACCGGCGATGCACCTTCATCCCGAACCAGTCCGCACCTGTGGCCCCCGAAAGCGCAAGCTGAGAGAGGGCAAACGACTTGCCCACACCTGGAGCACCTCCCAGCACGAAAATTCCGCCCCTGAAAACGTGTAAATCTCCAATCAGCGGCACTTCTTCAGGAATTTCATAAGCCGCAATTTCGCTCGGCTTGTAAAACTGAAGAAACTTCCGTTTCTGTGGTTCCGGAACGGGTTTCGTAACTGCCCCAGGCCTGTCTCGGGCTGTCCGGTTGTCACCATCACCTTCCAACGGATCATACACCCCGTCTTTCGATTGGTTCATGGCATGACATTTCCTCGGAATTTCGAACAACCTGTTAGGCAATCAGGCGAGATATTCAAAAGGTCGCAGAGGTCTTTCCCTGCAAGACCATCCCTTCGCACGATGCCCGATAAATCAAAAGCATCTACATGAGCTGCGCCAGCCTCCCTGAGCATCCGCGCCCATTCCCGCACTGCTCGCTGGCCCGCTTCATCGGCATGAGGGAAAAGCCGCACCTGCTTTCCCTGGAAGAAAGGAAGTGCCCTCACATCCAGTCGCGTATTGGCAGCCCCCAGGATCCCCACGACTCCAACTGAGTCCACGGCACCCTCACGCCTGACGATCTCGAAGGCTGCCAGTGTATCCGGTCCACCTTCGACAAAGGCCAGCTTGGGAAGCTGAGCTGCCGCTTCCAGATTCACTGGCCAATTTTTCTGACCGCCCCAGGCATGACACTTCCTGGCAGGCATGGAGCCATAGGCCTCCCACGGAAGACCATCCAGTCGCCGCCCTTCTGCAATGCGCCCGCCCGGATCACAAACCATCCAGGCAACATGCCCCCAGACATCGGCAAAGGCCAGCAACCCACAAGCCTCTGCACATTTCAACGTGTGTAGAGTATATCCCCGCAGACAAGCCAGTTTTGCCAGTTCATCGGGTCGCGCTTTTCGCATCCGAGGTCGGAATTTCACACTCTCTTTCTCTTGAGGATGTGGCGCTGCTCTGCCAAGGGTTAAGGATACGGTATATCCTGGAGTTCGGCGTGATTGCTCGGAGACATTGCGCCAAGTCCCTGCGGTGCCTCCGGCATCCGAAGTGCCAGGAGACGTCGATTTTTGATGCCAGGGAAAGGGAACTTCGCCCCCACATTTTTCCCTCGCCCATGCCAGGGCACCAGATAAGGGTACATCTAAAGCCAGTTGGATAAAATCCAGCACACTGCCCGAATCACCACTGGCATGGTCATGAAAGCGTCGCCCATCGGCAAAAACGGAAAAGCTGGGGTGCTTGTCTTCTCGAAAAGGGGAGTGGCAGCACTTGCCGGGTTCCCCTGGCAGGTCCAGCAGTTTCCATGCTTCCGGGATGGATAGGCGCGCCTTGATTCCATCAATGGGTATTCCTTCGCGAAAAGGGTTCATTCTCCATCCTCCTTTTCGATCTGAGATTCCCGCATCTCCCGCAGATACGAGCGCAAGGTGGGAAGGTGCAAAAGGACCGCCCCCCTTATGGTCCCCGGTTTTCTCAGCCTAACCAGCAGGCCTGGCACTGTGACGCCCAAATCAATTAAGGCACTGCGTGACAGGCCCGAAATTGGGCACCGCCCCCGAATGCCGGGCAGTCTGGTCCATTCCGCCGATTCAAGGCTGGCGGTCTGGAATTTATGTTCTTGGCCTTTCGGACAACGCCCCGCAAGGGTAGGCGCTCCAGTGTCTTTTATGTTGTGATGTGGATTCATGAGCACGTCTCGCAAGACGCGCCTTATCAATGACGGCAATGTGAATGATGTCAGCAAAGCCAGCATGTAGGGTCATGAACGCCCAGGACCCTACAAACTGGGCTCCGACCGCCCCTAATCGTCAAAGGGCTCCCAATGGCGTCCATTCCAGGCCAGCTTTTCACGGTGGTCACAAACACTGCAACGACACGAGGTGTAAGAGACGCTCTTATGCCTTGGCTCTCGATCCAACTTGTTCAGTTTGTAGCACAGCGAACACTCTCGATCCCACAACCCACGATCTCGATTGACTGGTCCAGCAGAATCCAGAGGGCAATATCTAAAAAACATCTGTTGCCAATCAATGGCTATTTGAGCCTGCTTTTCGACGTTTCCGATGTCCACCTTTCGAGCCGTTGCCTTGGGAAAATAAATGCTGTCAAACTTGTTTGCTGCCTCCAGCGGGGCAAAGGCCGCCCGCAGCCGTAATGCCGCCAGTCCTTTTAAAGCAGCATCCACGTTGTTGGATTTAAGCTTAACGTAAGGCCTTTTGGCAGATTCTCGAAAGTCTTTCACCTCCTCATGCAAACTGGCTCGCTTTAGCTCCAGCCAGCGCTTGAACTCGTCCACGATGTCTTCATCTCTAAAGTTGAAGCAGAGGCACATTTCCACACTCTCGGTTAGAATGCGCCCCGCATCGCCGCCATTGCCCACACTTGCGAGGACAGCCCTACCAGGCACCCCGTCATTAAAGGCGTAGTTGGGGTATTCTGCTTTGCTTCTCCCCTGGGAGTGTTCGGCGAACTGAATCGGGTTATCAAATGGCCAGCCGGGAACGGAGGCGGGGACATCCCTGCAACGACGTCCCTCATGCTTTGTGCGCGTTTTTTCGGCGTTAGCTTGGATCTCTAAAATGTCTTGCCGGGTTTCATCAACAAGCGTCATCCATGACTGATCTTTTGCTATGCTATCCAGGATAATCACGCCAGCTCCAAGCGGGAATCGGTCCTCAATATTTGATAGAAATTGCAGGGCATCTTCATAAGCCTGTCGTTGTTGCCATTGTGCTTTGCCCCATTCCTGGCGCATCTCATACTGCATATCTCCCTTTGCATGCGCATCAGCGATCTCCTTTACAATATCGGGCTTTTGCCAAACCAGACGACAGGCTTCGCGGATACGGGCCGATTCTCGTGCCAGCTCATAAAAAAGGGCTACCCTTTTTTCACTCAAGGGCCTCGTCAGCAAGATGGCAAAATTCCAATCTGTATCCTTTAACAGATTCGGAGGCCTCGGTGTCCCCCGACCAACAAAAGGTGGAGGATAGTGCTCAATTCTAAAGCCGCACGATTGTTCCAGCGTGATAAACCCCTTTTTTTGGGCCTGGGGCTTCGCACTTTTTTCAATCAACCATCCTCCACCTTTGGTCGGTCGAACGGATACTACAGTCAGAGCCACCCCATTTTCTTCAATTACGTCGCCGACTTTATAAGGTGGCTCTCGGCCAGATAGGGCCTCATTATTCATGATATTCGTGTTGTTGATAACTCCAGCCAGTCGCGGGGAGGCTGGAATGTTCCCCGATCATCGCCGACAAGGAAGGGGAGCCCCTTCCATTGCAGAAATTTTCCGGCTGAGGATGCATATCAAGAATAATGTTCAGCACTCGAAGCGGCTCCCCTCCCCCCGGGTCTCTTTCATGTAATCCAGCTTCCATAAGGCATTTATGGGTAGATGGAACCATAGGCGACAACAGCGGCATGAAAGGAATCCCGTTCAGGGAAAAATTAATGCAGCCGTAAGTAGCTCAGGCGGCTGAGAAAGAGAGGTAATTATCTCTCTTTCTTCGGGCTGTCCATCCAGACCCCCGCACGCTTTAAATCGCTGGCAGGGCCTCCAACGCCTTCTTTTTCGCCTCGCTGTCAATGTGGGTGTAGTGGGCGCTGATTTCAGCGCTTTCATGGCCGACAAGATCCTGAACGACTGCCGATGAGATACCGGCGTTTTTCATCATGGATACGGACGTATGCCTCAGAGAATGGAACGTCAGCCCGTTCACTGTCCGCTTCGCTGCCCGGCCATCCTTCGCCTTTCGATGGCTTGCTTTCTCTCGGAAGCCGCAACGTGCCAGCACCTCACCAAACTCCCTGGACAGATGATTGACGCCCAACCCTGCTGCCCGTGGATGCACAAAGGCCTCCCCGGAATCCGAGGATGGCAAGATTAGCAAATGCTCCTTCAACGGCTTGCAAATGGGCACCAGCACCACTCGCCCCGTTTTTGCCGTTTTAATGTGAATTTCATCATGAACCAAATCCACGGAACTCCAGCGCAGCCTGGCCAGGTCGCCTAACCGTTGTCCGGTGTAGAGTCCTAGCCGAATTAGAGACACCCATTCCGACCCTTCAACTTCACGCATCAACAGATGCAACTCATCCTTGGTGAATGGGCGGCGGGCATTCTCTGAAGCCTCACGTTTCAGCACAGAAACGTCCTCACATGGATTGTCGAAAATGAGCCTGTCCCGCTTGGCATCTCGAAAGAACACCCGCAGATACTTGAGATACTTGTTCGCGGAAGCCTTGCTAACCGTCTCAGCCAGATGCGTGCGAAAATCTAGAATGTGCCGTCTCTCCAGCCGAAAAAGGTCCATGTCCGCAGAGTCTCCAAGCCACTCAAGAAAAGCCTTGGCTACCCCTTTGTAGCCTGCAAGAGAGGAATCCTTGATCTCCCCCGTCCGGCGCTTCAAATAGCTGTCCAGAAAGCCCCTCACCGTCATGGAGGGCAAATCCTCCCCGGTCAGCTCCTTCACCAACTCACCGCACATCCGCACGATTTGGGAGGTCGTCATGCGCCGCTTGTGCGCCTGCTCCAATTCATCTGCCACCTTCATCGCAGCTCTGCGGTTCTTTTCGAGTGCTTCAACCTTCGTTGAAGCCTTGCGTTGCTTGCCCTCCATATCCGTATAGCACGCCACCCAGTATTTGCTCTGGGGATGCTTCCATAGTGAGGCCATAACGACGCTAAAAAATCAGTTTTGGGGGATTGGAACCAAACAGGCGTTTTTGCCATGTAAGAATCCATCTAATAATAACGGCAGAGATTTTAATCAACGCCAATGTCGCCGAATCCTTGTTAAATCAAGTATCTCAGATTTCAAAACCCCTTCCAGCCAATCCGAGGGTTCGAATCCCTCTCTGTCCGCCATTCTTCCCCAAGCACAAAAGGTGAAGAATGCTTTCCGAAGCTCGCAGAGCAAAGAACCGGTCACGTTTTGCCCTGCCCAGGTGTCATACGGGCATCTCATCTGATCTGGGTGTTTCCATGCCCTTCCAGCTGTTTTTGGCTGCGCTGCCGGCCAGCGATTTACTCTTGTGGAGCTTTGCCGCTGGCCGTTCATTCAAGCACTGATAGACACGCTTCTTCGTGGAGCACATCTCCGCCCGGAATGAACTTTTCCATGCTTTCACGTTACCTTGTTTTTTCCCTGATTCTGCTCTTCGCCAGCCACATGGCTGCTGGCAGCGACAGCCTTTTTGGCAAGGTCATGTGCGGCTACCAAGGCTGGTTTGCCACGCCGGGTGATGGCTCAAAACTGGGTTGGGTGCACTATGGATTTGACCGGCCCGGCCAGTGCCATATTGACCTGTGGCCGGATGTTTCTGAGCTCACGCCTGAGGAGCGCTTCGAAACACCGCTCAAGCATGCGGACGGCCGCACGGCCCAGGTTTTCAGCTCAGCGCACCCCAAGACGGTGCAGAGGCACTTTGAGTGGATGCGGGAGCATGGCATTGATGGTGTGTTTCTTCAGCGCTTTGGCACCGTCTTAAAGGACGAGCGTTACCGCATGCATCACGATCAAGTTCTGCAGAATGTGCGCAAGGGTGCCGCTGCAGCAGGCCGCACATGGTGCGTCATGTATGACCTGACCGGTCTGCAGGCGGGAGACATCGAGCGGGTCATCATGCAGGATTGGAAACGCTTGCGGACCGAACTGCGCATCCTGGAAGATCCTTCGTACCAGCGCCATGCTGGCAAACCTGTGGTCGCCGTGTGGGGCGTTGGTTTCAGTGACGAACGGCAGTACTCGCTGGAGGAGAGCCATAAACTGCTGAAGTTCCTGCACGACAACCCGGAGTTTGGCGGACTCTCGGTCATGGCAGGTGTGCCGTGGCAGTGGCGCACTCTGGATGGCGATGCCACCAGCGACGCCAAGTTTCATCAGGTGCTGCAGCAGGCGGATATCATCAGCCCTTGGGCCGTGGGGCGTTATGGATTTCCCGAGGATGCGGAGGCTCAGATCCGCCGTGTGCATGAGGCTGATGCTGAATGGTGCCGCCGCCAGGGCAAAGACTACCTGCCGGTGATCTTCCCCGGTTTCAGTTGGGCAAACCTCATGAAAATGCGGGGACAGCAGGCCAAGCTGAATGCCTTTCCCCGCTTGGGAGGCCAGTTTCTTTGGGATCAGGCAAGACTGCGCATCGCAGGCGGCAGCACCATGCTCTATGTGGCCATGTTTGATGAAATGGACGAAGGCACCGCCATCTTCAAAACAACCTCGGATGCCCCGGTGGGGACAGAAGGTTTCGTGACCGAACCCAGATTGCCTTCAGACCATTACTTGTGGCTTACCGGCCAGATTGGCCGGGCTTTGCGAAAGGAGATTCCGCTGAGCAAGGAACTGCCGGAGAGATGATCAAGGAAACCGCCCTTATTCGGCATTCTGCGGGGTGGCAGCTTTGCTGACAATATTGGCCGTGAAGTTGCCCTTGGCATTTCCTTGATCATCCGGGCAGAGCCAGTCAGATATTTCTGAAACAGGAACTTCGACCTGGGAACCCTTTTTTAACTTCTTGTTATGAAAGGGCTCGTTGATCAGATGACCATGAACATATTCCGGCTCCAGGCCGAAGACCTCCAGCCACATGTGCTCGGTATCGCCATCTTCGCTGGTGAAAGGTGCCTTGACGATGAACCTCTTGTCATCGGGTTGACGGCCCTGGAAGGCTGAAACGAATTCGGGCCAACGGCGGCGTGCTTCGGCGATCGCCTGCTCAATGCTGTCGCCATCAGGCACACCAATGACAGGGGCCTTCACCTCTTCACGAAAAACGGAGAGCGGATCAGGCCCCGTAAGTTGCTCTTCAAGATTTGAAGACCAAAAGTTAAAATAGCGATAACCCGGGGCCATCAGCGCCAGTGTTTCATCATCGGCCAGGGCGGCTATTGCTTTGCCAATCAACTGGTAAGCAGCCTGCTCCGGGAGTTGATCATTGCTGCTGCGGATAAAGTCGAGCGAGAGCCAAGACTGATGGGTCGAGATCACTTCAACAACCCTCAGATTGCCGACTTGCCTGGCCGCCTCCTCTGGATCATCAAAATAGGGCTGATCCACGTTGTGCAGAACAAACATGCCGAACACCGGTTTGGTAATGAAGACGTGAAAAGGTGGATGTTCTCCTGCAACAAATCCGTCGGCATCTGGCGCATCTTTGTCGCTTGAAAGCTTTATGTCCCAGACATCAGAGAGGAGTGTAGCCAGCCAGTTGGCTTCCAGGTACCGGGGGCGTGAGCGCAAAAGCACCAGCGAGATCATCGGCTTTTCAGCATCGTCTTCTTCGCTCCCAGGCGGTGGCGTGTCAGAACCTCCGAGCCAGCGTTCCTCCGGATGCTTCCACAGCCACCATCCGGAAACGCACATGGCAATAATGCGGACAGGGTCCCAGAAACTCAGATGGTTCAGATCCAGCTTCAGCACCGAATTCAGGGCCAGGGCAAGTATCGCTGCAATGGCTGCATAGATTGCCCAACGACGCCGCAGCAGCAAACCAAACGCTATCACGGCCAGAATGCCTGCTACGACAAATTTGGCGGGAATGGCCTGCCTCATACCCGCATTGACATAATGGTAGGC